>DHXL01000083.1:34647-40011 GCA_002415335.1 Oxalobacteraceae bacterium UBA5157 | reverse complement strand
AGTGCCGCTTTCGACGCGACGTAAGCGGAAAAACGCGGCGCATTGGTCAGCACGCCGATCGACGAGATATTGATCACTTGTCCGCGTCGTTGCGCGATCATTTTCGGCAGCAAGCCCATCGTCAGCCGCAGCGCGCCGAAATAATTCAATTGCATGGTGCGCTCGAAATCATGGAAGCGGTCATAGCTTGATTCGATACCACGCCGAATCGATCGCCCGGCATTATTCACCAGGACATCGACAGCGCCATGATTGGCGAGCACCAGTTGCACGAAGCGGTCGCAATCGGCCATGTCGGCCACATCCGCCGGATAGGTGACAACGTCGAATCCGCGCGCATTGATCTCCTTCTTGGCCGCCGCCAACTTATCCGCGTCGCGGCCGCAAATGATCGTAACGGCACCCGCTTCGGCCAGTTTATGCGCGGCGGCCAGGCCGATGCCGGACGAGCCGCCAGTCACCAGCACAACCTTGCCCGCAACTTGTCCGCGCAACGTGCGGTCGATGAACAGATCGGGGTCGAGATTCCGCTCCCAGTAATCCCAAATACGGTTGGCGTAATCGTCCAGGCGCGGACATGCAATGCCGCTGCCCTTCAACGCACTGGCCGTATCGCGACTATCGAAGCGCGTCGGATAATTAATGAACCGCATCATATCCTCGGGCAGGCCGAGATCCTTCATCACGGCGTCCTTGACGCGCCGCACCGGCGTCAGCGACATCATTCCTTTTTTGATCGATCTGGGAATAAAACCGAACAATGCTGCGTTAATACGCAAACTCATGGTCGGCGCATGGGCGGCACGTGCAAATGTGTTGAGTACGTCGCCGACTCGCATCGGCTCCGGATCGGTCAGATGAAAGCACTGCCCGTCCAGCTTCGGTTGATGCGCGATATGGTCCATCGCATCGACCACGTAATCAACTGGTACGATATTGATGCGTCCACCCTCGATGCCGATCATCGGCATCCACGGCGGCAGGAGTTGCCTGATGCGCTGAATCAGCTTGAAAAAATAGTAAGGTCCGTCGATCTTATCCATCTCTCCCGTCTTCGAATCCCCCACCACCATACCGGGACGGTAAATCCGAAACGCCCCCTTGCACTCGGCGCGGACGATTTTTTCGGATTCATGTTTGGTCGTAAAGTAGGGGTGGTCGAGGTTCTCCGCCTCGTCGAACATGTCTTCGCGGAAGATGCCTTCGAACAGGCCGGCCGCTGCAATCGAACTGACGTGCTGGAAGCACTTGGCGCCGATGGCATTGGAAAATGCCACGGTATTGCGCGTGCCGTCGACGTTGGCCGCCATCTGCTCTTCGGCATCCGCCTTCAGGTCATAGACGGCAGCCAGATGGAAGAAGTGATCGATATTCTTGGAAAGCATTTTGGTATCGTCTTTCGATACGCCTAGCTTGGTGGCGCGCAGGTCACCATAGACGGGAATCGCGCGCGTCTTGATCGTATCCCAAAAGTCCAGCAGAGCGCCGACCTTGCCCCGGCTTTCCTCCCGCAGCAGGAAGTACACCACGTTGCCTTTGCGGGCTAACAGCTTCTTTACCAGCCGCTTACCGATGAAGCCGGTCGCTCCCGTGACGAAATACTGCATGCTGCCTCCCTTTTTTTGTTTGAACCGTAGCCACGAATGATTGCAGGGTCAGACTCGCTTGGCAAGCGCTCGCTTGATCCGTGTTGCTTCGGCCATCGCTTTTTAGAATGCGCGCTCTATGGCATTAGAATCCGATCTCTAGTTTTGCTGCCTACACTGCTAGCGTCAAGAAGCGTGTCGGTCACGCCGATATTTTGAATTCACTCACTAGCGGAGCAAACCATGGTAAAGAAACTGAAGGCACTGAGCAAATCAGACGACAAACAACTGGCAGAAGCCGTGCGCACCTCCGCTCAGCAAATCTGGCAAGCTGGTCTGGGCGCATTCGCCAAGGCCCAGGAAGAAGGCGGCAAAGTGTTTGCCAAGCTGGTCAAGGAAGGCACCGATCTGCAAAAACGTACGCAGAAGCTGGCCGAAGACAAAGTCTCCGGCGTCACCGACACCGTAACCAAGATGGCCGATAACGTGAGCAAGCAAGCGTCGGGATCGTGGGATAAGCTCGAGCAAGTGTTCGAAGACCGCGTTTCACGCTCATTGGCCAGCCTCGGCGTGCCTACCAAAAAAGACATCCAAACGCTCACCAAGCGCGTGGAAGAATTGAGCAAATCGATCACGGCACTCGGCGGCAAAAAACCTGCTGCAGCCAAAGCCGCTCCAACGGCGAAAATGCCGGTGAAGAAGACGGCTCCAAAGCTGGTTGCAGTCAAGAAAGCGACGCCGAAAGTGGCTGCAAAAAAAGTCGCAGCGAAGTAATTGTCTCAAACGGGGACCGCAGCTCCCCGTAAATGCATGGGCTTGTGCTGCGCACAAGCCCTGTTCGTATCAGCACCATCCCTATCTCCATGACAGCCAAGTCCAGCAGCCAATCCACAGTCGGTAAATCCTCTTTGAAACGTGCCGCCAGGCCGGCCAAGCCGCGCATCGGACTGGCCTTGGCAGGCGGCGGTCCACTCGGCGCCGTGTATGAAATTGGCGCGCTGGCCGCGATCGAAGAAGCCATCGAAGGCCTGGATGTCAATGATGCCGATATCTACGTCGGCATCAGTGCCGGCGGCATCATCGCAGCCGGCCTCGCCAACGGCATTACGCCACACGAAATGTGCCGGCTGTTTGTCGAAAGCGACACGGCGCACACCGAAGACATCTTGTTCAAGCCGGAGCAGTTACTGCGACCCGCATGGAGCGAACTGCGCCAGCGGGTCGGCGCCGTTCCCGGCCTGCTTGCCGGTTCGCTGCTGCACTATCTTCAACGCGGCGGCAAGAGCACCCTCGCGAATTCTTTCGAGCGCATGAAGGAAGCACTGCCGACCGGCATATTTTCCGGGATCGGGATTCACGAGTTTATGGCCGCGACTTTCTCGGCGCCCCATCGCAGCAACGATTTTCGCAAACTGACGCGGCGCCTGATTTTGGTAGCGACCGACCTCGACTCCGGCGAATCGATCAAATTCGGCCTGGCCGGGTTCGACGATGTACCGATTTCCAAGGCCGCGCAGGCGAGCGCGGCGGTGCCGGGCTTGTTCCCACCGGTCGAGATCAATGGCCGCCATTTCGTCGACGGCGCGCTGAGAAAAACCCTGCATGCGTCAATCGCGCTCGAGCAAGGCATCGATGTTCTGATCTGCCTCAATCCCATGGTGCCGTACAACGCCAAGATCATGTATGGCCCCGGCAAGCTGGCGAGAGGTGGCTTGCTCGCCGTGCTGTCGCAGGCGCTGCGCGCAATCATCCATTCGCGCGTCGAGATCGGCATGGCCAATTATGCGATCTCCTTCCCCGGCACCGACATCTTGCTGCTGGAACCTGGCGCGGAAGATGCGGACATGTTCTTCACCAATCTTTTCAGCACCAGCAATCGGCGCCGCATGTGCGAAAACGCATACCAGAACACGCGAGCCATGTTGTGGCAGCGGCGCGAGGAAATTGATCGAAAACTGGCAGGCCACGGATTGCGGCTAACGCGTTCGGTGTTGTCCGACACCAGCCTCACGCTGGTGAAGAATCGGCCATCCGGTCGACGGGCCCGCTTCGCAATTGCCGAATTGAATGAGGCGCTGGATGGCTTGGAGCGCTATCTGAAGATCACCGCAAGATAGCTGGCAGCGGGCTTCCAAAGGCCGCGCGCCTGCCCTCAGTTGATGCGAAGGTCAGATCGTATGGCTCACAAGGGGACTCCGACCCGGATCCACGAAGCGCGGGCGAGATCGCATGCGCTTCGTGGATTGATTTTTCGGTGGTATCCTGACAAGAATAAAATAAGGCGAAAGATCATCTGCCATGCAACACAAAGCCCCCCGCCGCACGCGTGAACGGATCCTGGAATTGTCGCTGCGATTATTCAATGAATTTGGCGAACCGAACATCACCACCACGGTGATCGCCGAAGAGATGAACATCTCGCCCGGTAACTTGTACTATCATTTCCGCAACAAGGACGACATCGTCAATTCGATCTTCGTTCAGTTCGAAGGTGAAATCGGCCGCATGCTGGCAGTCCCGGCAGATCGCCGCCCCAACATCGAAGACGTGTGGCTGTACCTGCACCTGATGTTCGAGCTGGTGTGGCGCTACCGCTTCTTCTACCGCGACCTGTCCGATCTGTTGTCGCGCAACCGCAAGCTCGAACTGCATTTCAAGCAGATCCTCGCGCATAAGATCAAGGTCGCGCAACAACTGTGCGAAGGCTTGCGCACCGATCAGGCGCTGCAGGCAACCGATCTGGAAATCGACGCACTGGCAACCAACATGGTCGTCGTCGCGACTTACTGGCTCTCATACGAGTATGTGCGCAATCCGCGCAAATACACCGAGCAGCAAGCCATGGCGGACGCGCTTGCGCGCGGCTGCTATCAGGTGTTGTCCCTGATCGGCCCCTATCTGCGCGGTCCGACCCATTTACTGTTCGAAAAGCTCGCCGAAGAATATTTGAAGAAAATCAATTAAAAAGGAGCGCACCATGGCATGGGCCAAATTTCCCTATCCGGACCCGTCATACACGTACACTGCCGCCGGCCTGAAAAAAGCCTGGCCGCGCCTACACGCAGGAGATTGCGAACCGTTTCCGAAAGACGCCGCGCTGGTCGACGCCTGGATCGCATTCCATGCCGGTGAATTCGAGAAGGCGGCCAAGCTCGGTCTGGCACTCGGCATGGCTGGCTATTCGGTCGTGAACAAGGCGACCTGTATCTACACCAACTATCTCGAAAAATCCGATGCCAGGAAGCTCAAGCTCTACGAAGAAGTCGCTGGGCGCTGTGAAGAACAACAAGCCGAACATCCCAAGGAAGTACCCGGGTTCTACTGGCATGCCTACGCGTTAGGGCGTTACGCGCAAGGTGTTTCCGTCGTCAAGGCGCTGGCGCAAGGCATCGGCAACAAGGTCAAGAATAGCCTCGACACGACCATCAAGCTGGCACCGAAACATGCGGACGCGCACATCGGATTGGGCACTTATCATGCAGAAATCATCGACAAGGTCGGTGCCATGATTGGTGGCCTGACCTACGGTGCCAAGAAGGACGAGGGAATCAAGATGTTCAAGAAGGCGCTGGCGTTGAATCCCGGCTCCGCGATTGCCCGCATCGAATACGCAAACGGACTAGTGATGCTGGAAGGCAAGAAGAAGATGGATGAGGCGATTGCGCTGTATAAGGAAGCGGCCGCTTGTGAGGCGACGGATGCGATGGAGCGCCTCGATGTGGAATTGGCCAAAGACGAACTCGAAGACTAGCATTCCGTTCGCCCGCTGTCATCGACT
>DHXL01000083.1:15207-34411 GCA_002415335.1 Oxalobacteraceae bacterium UBA5157 | reverse complement strand
GTGATCGTGGCGGCCGCGGGCAGCACCGAACCATTTCAGGACGGTAATGCCTGCCTGAAATCGTCCACCAGATCATCCCTATCTTCAATACCGACCGACACCCGGATCAATGATTCGGCGATGCCCATGCCAGCGCGCCGTTCCGCTCCCATCTCGTAGAAAATGGTGTGCGCGACCGGGATCACCAGCGTACGCGTATCGCCCAGATTGCTGGCCGATATGCCGAGTTTCAAGCGGTTCAGGTAGTCGAAACAATCGATGCCGTCCTTCAATTCGAAGCTGAACAGCCCACCGTATGCGCGAAACAGTTCACTCGCGAGCGCGTGCTGCGGGTGTGAGGGCAAACCCGGGTAATGCACCGCTGCGACGCGATCATCGGCTTCCAGCATGGTGGCCAGCGCCAGCGCATTGGCGCATTCGCGCTCCATCCTTAACGCCATGGTTTCTGCGCCAACCGCGATATGATGCGCCGCCTCCGGTCCCAGCGAAGCGCCAAAATCGCGCAAGCTCTTGGCGCGGATCTGTGCCATGCCCCATTGTGGCGACGAGTTGCGCTTATAGGTGTCGAAAATATTCGGAAACTGCGACCAATCGTATAGGCCGGTGTCAGTCAAACTTCCGCCCAGCGCATGACCGTGGCCGCCGATCGATTTCGTCAATGCATTGATCACCAGGCTGGCATCGACCGATTTCGGCAAGAACAAGTATGGCGATGTCATCGTATTGTCGACGATGTAAAGGATGCCGCGCGCGCGGCACAACTGCCCAATACGTTTCAGATCCGCGATCTGGGTGCGCGGGTTGGCGATGGTTTCGACGAACACGACGCGCGTCGCCGGGGTCAACGCCGCTTCGACGTTGTTGACGTCGGTGGCGTCGACGAACGAGACATCGATGCCCTGTCCGTTGACCGTCTGCCATAGGCTATTGGTGTTACCGAACAGGAAGGACGACGACACTACGTGGTCGCCTTCGCGCAGCAGCGCCTGTCCAATGGCCGCAATGGCCGCCATGCCGGTGGCAAAACAAATGGTGGAACTGCCCTGTTCCATCGCGGTGATCTTGTCTTCCAGCGCCGACACGGTCGGATTGCCTTGGCGGCCGTAGCGATAGCCAGCTTGCTTGCCCTGGAAAACGGACGCCAGCTGACGCGCGTCCGCATAGCCGAAAGTCACCGACGTGTGAATCGGCTTATGCAGCGAGCCGTGCTCGATCGGCTTCTTGCGATCGCTGTGCAAGATGGTGGTGGTAAAGCCGTATTTCTTTGTATCGTCCATGATCAATCCGTTAGTCGTGCGCCAAGAGAGGTCAATGGAAATACGGATTCCCTCTTAGCGGCACTTGGTTTTGGATCGTGCTTATCGACCGATAAGCTTACGATTCTGGCGCCCGCAAGCAGAAGCAAATCGGCGCAGCGTCTATCGTAGCGCAAAATGAGGACCACGTAAAATCAGGCATAGCGCTGAATCTTGTCCGATTCCACAATCGACACGCCGCGTCGATTTGCTTTGGCGACAACCTGCATGGCACGGGCCACCGCCGATGCCGGCACCGACCTGTATTTCTTCGGAAGAAACAAGTCTCCGATCTTCAGCAGGGAGAGCGCGAGTCGTTCTCCGGGCCGACTTTCGATTCGGTCGCCGGCTAGAAATGAGGGCCGAAAGATCACCACAGAGTCAAATCCCAGCGATGCCACCGCCGCTTCCATCTGGCCTTTGACGCGATTGTAGAACACGCTTGCATGCGGATTCGCGCCCATCGCCGAGACCACCATCAGGCGCGTTGCACCTGCCTGACGCGCAGCACGTGCAGACGCCACGACATAATCGAGATCCACTTTGCAAAATGCCTCCTGCGATCCCGCTGCTTTAATAGTGCTGCCCAGGCAGCAGAATAGAACGTCGCAGGGCGGCCATTCGGATCCAGCCAAGCGGTCGAAATCCACCACATGCTGCGTCAATTTTGGATTGCGCGCGAGCGGCACTGCTGCCAGGGGACGACGCGTCACCGCATGTACCGCGTCGATGTCGCCGTCGTCGCACAATTGGCCGAGCAGCTCGTTTCCGACCAGGCCGGTGGCGCCGACAACACTGACGACTAATCCCATGGCCGTGCCGCTGTGGCAATGCCGCAATGATATTGCTGCGTCTTCATCGAGATCCACAACAGCTGTGCGCGGCGCCGTTGACGCATGCCTAATCGACTTGCGCCAGATTCAAATTGAGTTGCGAGCGCTCCGCGTCTTCATTTTCCGGCTTCGGATTATTGCGGGCAAATTCTATACGATCCAGGTAATCGCGTGAAATATCGCCCGTGACATAGACCCCGTCAAAACACGATGCCTCGAAATTCTTCAGCAACGGGTTGACATCCGAAATCGAGCGCTTGAGCGCATCGATATCCTGATAAACCAGCGCATCAGCGGTGATTTCACGGCACACTTCCTCGTCGCTGCGGCCATAGGCAATCAATTCATTGCGGGTGGGCATGTCAATGCCATACACATTCGGAAATTTTACCGGCGGCGCCGCCGATGCAAAAATCACGCGCTTGGCGCCCGAGTCGCGCGCCATCTGGACGATTTCCCGGCTGGTGGTACCGCGCACGATGGAATCGTCGACCAGCAGCACGGTCTTGCCCTTGAATTCAGAACCGATCGCGTTCAGCTTTTGGCGTACCGATTTGCGCCGGATCGCCTGTCCCGGCATCAGGAAAGTCCGGCCGATATAGCGGTTCTTGATGAAGCCCTCGCGATAATCGAGGTTGAGCTTGAGCGCCAGTTCCATCGCGGCAGGGCGCGATGAATCGGGTATCGGCATCACAACATCAATCTCGCCCGAAGGAAATTCGCGCTTGATCTTGTCTGCCAGATACTCGCCCATTTTCAGCCGCGCTGCATAGACCGACGCGCCATCGATGATCGAATCGGGACGGGCGAAATAGACGAATTCGAATGCGCAGGGATTGAGCGTCGGGTTCTCGGCGCATTGCTGGTTGTGCAGCTTGCCGTCCATGTCGATGAAAATTGCCTCGCCCGGGATCACATCGCGCAAGAAACGGAAGCCCAGTCCCTCGAGCGCGACCGACTCGCTGGCGACCACATATTCCTGGCCTTTTTCGGTATCGTTGAACCCGATGCACAGTGGCCGAATGCCGTACGGATCGCGAAACGCCAGCAAGCCGTAGCCGGCGATTTGCGACACGACCGCGTATGAGCCGCGGACCCGCTTGTGCAACGCGGCGACCGCCTTGAACAGGGCCGCTGGATCGAGCGAATAACCGGTCGTCGCTTCCTGGATCTCATGCGCCAGCACGTTCAGCAAGACTTCCGAATCGGAGTCGGTGTTGATGTGGCGCCGATCGTTCTTGAACATCTCGATCTTGAGCTGTTCCCAATTTGTCAGGTTGCCATTATGCGCAAGAATGATGCCGAACGGCGCGTTGACGTAGAACGGTTGCGCTTCTTCAGCGCTGGCCGATCCTGCGGTCGGATACCGAACCTGCCCGATGCCAGCATTGCCTTGCAGCGAACGCATATTGCGCGTGCGGAATACGTCACGCACCAGCCCGTTGGCCTTGTGCATGCAAAACGTGCTGCCGGGATTGGTTGCGATTCCCGCCGCATCCTGTCCGCGATGCTGCAGCAACAGCAACGCGTCATAAATCAATTGATTGACGGGACTATGAGATACGACGCCGACTATGCCACACATGGTGGACTCCTAACAGAACAAAATATCAGTTGGGGCGGAGTGATCCGGCGCGCTTTGGCGCCCGATGAACTCCGTCCCGAAATCGTTAAAATCTTACATATCCGGCGAATTGCTCCGGCAGGAACGGCTTGGCGGTACGCGCGGCAGTTTCGGCCAGCGGGCTCAACAATGCATTTTTCCAGAACGCTTGTTGCGGAATCGCAGTCATTCCGCAGACCAGCACTCCCGCCAGCACGATCACCAAGCCGCGCGCCAATCCGAATAATCCGCCCAGGCCGCGATCGACGACCGTCAGGCCACTGGCCTTGACCATTGCGTCGAGCGCCATCGTCAGCAGCATCATCAACAATCTTACGCCGATGAACAAGGCGACAAACGCCACGATCAAGCGCGTCGCGCTTCCCGGAATCATGTCCGGCAGCAGCGCTGCAAGCGCCGCACAATACGCGTTGGCGACCACCAGCGCGACGATCCAACCGAGCAGCGACAGTATCTCTTTCACGAGTCCGCGCATAGTGCTGATCGCGATCGAACAGATCAGCACGAACAGCACCAGGTAATCGAAAATCGTCAACACCAACACTTCAGGAGACGGGCACCAAGGTGCCATTCAAACCCAATTTCACCAGCTTGACGCGCATCTTGTCCGCCTCCTCCTTGCTGGCGAACGGACCGACACGAATCCGCGTGCGTTCGCCGGATCGGGTCGCGACCTTTTGCGTGAAAGACTTGATCCCAGCCTGTTTCAGCTTCCCTTGCAGCTCATTGATTTTTTCCCGCGTGGCGAGTGCCGCCACTTGCACCACGAACCTGGCCGGCTTGCTGTCGGCGGCAACCTTGCTCGTCTTTGCGTCGGTCTTTCCTTCCAGGATCGCCTTCGCGCGCGCCGCATCGTCCGCCTGTTGACTGGCGTGCGGCGCCACGGCTTTGGCAACCGGCTCGCTCGCGGCGAGCCTTGGTTCGGCTCGCTTGGTGGCTTCCGCTGGCTTCGCGTCTTCCTTCGGTTTCGCGCCTTCCTTCGGTTTGTTCCTGACCAGCTCGCCAACAGCGGTTGGCGCGGCGGCATATGCGCTGTCCGATGGGCTCGAAACCTGTGTGGGCCCGGCCACTTCTTTTCCCTGATCAGGCATAGGCGCGGCGGGTAGCGGGTCGGCAGCGCGCGGTAGCGCAGGACGCACGGTATTGTCTTTGGAAGGGATTTGAATCGCGACCTCGCCCGACAAAGGCTTCGGCTCCGAATCAAGAATCATCGGCAAACCGATAACGACACCCAGCACCAGTGCAATCGCGCCCACCAGGCGTCGCCGCGCGCGTTTCTTTTCAGGCAACACCGGATCGACCGGATCATTGTTTTGCTTGCGCTTACCGCGGGCGCGTACGGTTTTTGAGTCTTCTTCGGCGCGGGAGTAAAACTCGGCCTCGCGCGACGTGGTTTCTTGCTTGTTTTTACGGAGAAACGAGAACAAACCCATGCGATAAATAGTGTAGTCGTCAGTGAAATTCGGTGTTTCGGGCGGCCATCACGCCGGCCACAGTCAGGAACGACCCGAAAACCGCAATTCTATCATTCTCCTCCGCCCGGCTCACGGCATTTGCATAGGCAAGCGCGGGCGAGGCGAAGGTATGAATCGATTGTTCGGCATCCGTTCCGGTGCCTGATGCGACGCCGGCTGCCAGCAGCTTTTGTTTGAGTTGTTCTGCGCTGGCCGCGCGTGGCACCGGTAAATCCGTCACGCACCAGTGATCGACCTGACGTTTCAATTTCGCGATGATGCCGTCGATATCCTTGTCCTGCATCGCGCCGAACACCGCATAGGTGAAGCGATGGAAACCCATGTTGTCAAAATTTTGCGCCAGCGTCGCCGCGGCATGTGGATTATGCGCCACATCCAGCACCACCGTCGGCCGCCCGGGCAGCACCTGGAAGCGCCCCGGCAAGTCGACCATTACCAGGCCGTTGCGCACTTCCTGCGCACCGACCGGCAGAGCATGCCGCAAGGCTTCCAGCGCGGCCAGCACCGCCGCCGCATTGAGCAGTTGGTTGGCGCCGCGCAGACTCGGATAACCGAGCGAGTTGCGACGCTGGCTACGGCCACCGTAATTCCATTGCTGCTTGTCGCCGGCGTAATTGAAGTCGCGGCCCAGCAGCCAGAGATCGGCGCCGATCGCTTGCGCATGGGCGACCAGCGACTCCGGCGGCATCGGATCGCTACAGATCGCGGCTCTGCCTGCGCGGAAGATGCCGGCCTTTTCGAAACCGATTTTTTCGCGCGTATCACCGAGGTAATCGGTGTGATCAATATCCACGCTGGTCACGATTGCGACATCGGCATCGATCACGTTGACCGCGTCCAGCCTGCCGCCGAGGCCGACTTCGAGGATCACCGCGTCCAAACCGGCCTGCGCCAGCAAGCGCATGATGGCGAGCGTCGTAAATTCGAAATAGCTTAGTGAAATCTCACCACGCTGCGCTTCGACTGCCTCAAAATTTTCAATCAAGACCGCATCGGAAACCGACTCGCCACCGATCCGTGCGCGTTCGTTGAAACGCAAGAAATGTGGCTTGATGTAGAGGCCGACGCGATACCCTGCTTGCAGCAGCACCGACTCCAGCATTGCGCAGGTCGAGCCCTTGCCATTCGTGCCGGCGACCGTGATGACCGGGCATTGAAACTGGATGCCGAGCCTTTCCTTCACCTGCGCGACGCGATCGAGGCCCATGTCTATGGCTTTGGCGTGGCGGGATTCAAGCAGGGTCAGCCAATTGGCTAGCGTGGTTGGAGGTGTGTGCATACTCTCAATAATATGGGGCCGGCGTGCAAATTAAAAAGCCCGGACGAACGACTATCCGGGCTCATCGAACGTCGGGCAAAGCTTATGCCAGCACTTCTACCGGCTGATTCTGCAACAGTGCCAACAAGCGAGCGATTTCTTCACGCATTTTGCGGCGATCGACGATCATGTCGACCGCGCCCTTCTGTAACAGGAACTCGGCACGTTGAAAGCCTTCCGGCAATTTCTCGCGCACGGTATTTTCGATCACTCGCGGGCCGGCGAAGCCGATCAGCGCTTTGGGCTCGGCGATCACGACATCGCCCATGAAGGCGAACGAGGCCGACACGCCCCCCGTGGTCGGGTCGGTCAAGACCGAAATGAACGGCAGTTTCTTCTCCGACAATTTGGTCAACATCGCGGTGGTTTTCGCCATTTGCATCAGCGACAGCAATCCTTCCTGCATACGCGCGCCGCCGCTGGCAGTGATGCAAATGAACGGCACTTTTTGCTCGAGCGCGACTTGCGCGCCGCGCACGAAGCGCTCGCCCACCACCGAGCCCATCGTGCCGGCCATGAATTCAAACTCGAGGCAGGCGACCACGACTGGCAGCGTCATGATCGCACCACCCAGCACGATCAACGCATCGGTTTCACCCGTTGCTTCCATCGCCGCCTTCAAGCGGTCCGAATATTTCTTGCTGTCCTTGAATTTAAGCGTATCGACCGGCAGCGTTTCCTGGCCGATCTCATAGCGGCCGCCTTCATCGAGCAATGCGTCGAGGCGGTCGCGCGCGCGAATGCGCATGTGGTGGTTGCACTTCGGGCAGACGCGGATGTTGGATTCAAGATCGGTGCGGTACAGCACGGCCTCACACGATGGACACTTGACCCACAGCCCTTCCGGCATCGATTTCCGGGAAGCCGCATCGCTGCGCTGAATGCGCGGGGGAAGTAATTTTTCTAGCCAGCTCATGATGACCTTTTTGGAATTTTATGCCTGCCGAATTGTACCGTTTGCCCGGAAATGCGCCAACTACGCCTTTCATGCGAGTTCCGCCGGCATTTAACTTTCATTTTGGCAATAATTTTACTCGTCCAGGGCACGACGGATCCCGGCCAGAAAGCTTTGCACCGCCTGCGCCGCGTGCTCGCGCGGCGTGTTTTCCAGTTCCTGGATGATGCGACTCCCAATCACGACCGCATCCGCTACCGACGCGATCGCTTTCGCGGTGGCGGCGTCGCGGATGCCGAATCCGACTCCGATCGGCAGTTTTACATGCTTGCGAATCGCGGCAAGCTTCTGCGTGACTTCCGCGGTATCAATATGCCCTGCACCGGTCACGCCTTTTAACGAGACGTAATAGCTAAAGCCGCTGCCAAATTTGGCGACTTGCGCGATCCGTTCCTCGGTCGACGTCGGCGCCAGCAGGAAGATCGGATCGAGGCCGTTGGCCTGCATGCTGAGCGCAAATTGCTCGCACTCTTCCGGCGGATAGTCGACCACAATTGCGCCGTCGACTCCGGCCTCTTTTGCTGCCTGGATGAAGGCTTCCTGCCCCATGCGCTCGATCGGATTGGCATAGCCCATCAGCACAATGGGCGTGACCGCGTTGGTCGTGCGGAATTCGCGCACGAAACCAAGCACGTCGCGCATGCCGACGCCGAACTTGAGCGCCCGTTCGCACGCACGCTGGATGATCGGGCCTTCGGCCATCGGGTCGGAAAAGGGCACGCCGAGTTCGATAATGTCAGCCCCGCCTGCGACCAGCGCGTGCAGCAAAGGCACCGTCATTTCCGGTGCCGGATCACCGGCCGTGATGAAAGGGATCAACGCTGTCTTTGCGTCTGCCGCGAGAGCGGCGAATGTTGCCTGGATTCTGGACATGATGCGGTTTGGCTTTCTTGGCAGCGTCGACGGCAAAGCGGGGCGCCGCAATGGTTATTTGGATGGTATTGATTCAGCCGGACAACCGCCTGGCTGAATCAGATCTTCTGCACGCCGCATCCGGCACATGCATTCAAGAGCCGTTCTTGGCCCGCTCCGCGACCGTGTGCATGTCCTTGTCGCCGCGTCCGGATAGATTCACCAGGACGATCTCGGACTTCGGTAGCGTAGCGGCGAACTTGGCTGCATAGGCCAGCGCGTGACTCGATTCCAGCGCGGGAATGATGCCTTCGATGCGGCAGCAGGTATGAAACGCCGCGATCGCCTCGTCATCGGTAATTGACACGTACCGTGCGCGGCCGGTGTCCTTCAGCCACGCATGCTCGGGGCCGACGCCGGGATAATCCAGTCCGGCCGACACCGAATGCGTCTCGGTGATCTGACCGTTTTCATCCTGCAGCAGATAGGTGCGATTGCCGTGCAATACGCCCGGCGATCCGGCCAGCAGTGAAGCCGCGTGCTTGCCGGTTTGTATGCCCTCGCCCGCCGCTTCCACGCCGATCAGTTGCACGTCCTTGGAATCGATATAGGGATAGAAGATCCCCATCGCATTGGAGCCGCCGCCGATGCAGGCGACGACATAATCGGGCTGACGTCCGGTCATCTCGGGCATCTGGATCTTGCATTCCTCGCCGATCACCGCTTGGAAGTCGCGCACCATCATCGGATATGGATGCGGCCCGGCAACCGTGCCGATGATGTAAAACGTATTTTCGACGTTGGTAACCCAATCGCGCATCGCTTCGTTGAGCGCATCCTTGAGCGTCTTTGAACCGGATTCGACCGGTACCACCCTGGCGCCGAGCAATTCCATGCGATAGACGTTCTGCACCTGGCGCTTGACGTCTTCGCTACCCATGTACACCACGCATTCCATGCCGAACCGGGCGCAAATGGTGGCGGTCGCGACGCCGTGCTGGCCGGCGCCGGTTTCGGCAATCACGCGCGGCTTGCCCATCCGCCGGGCCAGCAAGGCCTGGCCGATTACATTGTTGATCTTGTGGGCACCGGTGTGGTTGAGGTCTTCGCGCTTGAAATAGATTTGCGCGCCGCCCATCTGTTCGGACCAGCGTTTCGCGTGATAGATCGGGCTCGGGCGACCGACAAAATGCTTTAGCTCGGAATGATACTCAGCGAGGAATTCCGCATCCTTGCTGTAGTGCGCATACGCTTCCTTCAGTTCGGTCAACGCATGCGTCAGCGTCTCGGCGACGAAGCTGCCGCCATAGGGGCCGAAATGGCCTTTCGCATCCGGCAGATTGTACCGGGCGGTTTGATGCAATGCGCTGGTGGCCATTGCCTGGCGCTCGGCATGGCCCGCGGGCACGTTCAATTCTTTCATGATGTTCTTTCTAACTTGGAGATAGTGGGACAGAGTCGGGCGTCGCCTCGGCGCGGCATACTCGGTCCCCGACTACAAGCAATTGCGGGATAGAGTCTGGAAACGCGCACCAGCGCCGCGTTACTCCGTTCCCAATATTCCGGGAGAGATTGCATCCGCCGAGCGCACCGCTTCAATGAAGGCGCGAATCTTGACGGCGTCCTTGATGCCCCTCGTCAGTTCGACGCCACTGCTGACATCCACTGCGAACGGGCGCACGTGCAACACCGCATCAGTCGCGTTTTGTACGTTCAAGCCACCACTTAAAACGACCCGAGGCGCGAGTTCTTTTGGAATGAGAGACCAATCAAAAACCTTTCCACTGCCACCATAACCATCAACCAGCGTATCCAGCAACAATCCGGCGAACAATCGACCACCAGCACGGTACTCCTGCTCGTATTCTATCAAATCGGCGCCGGTCGTAGCAGGCCCGACTCTGATGGCACGCATGAAAGGCCGATTCACGGCTTTGGCAATCGCATGGCATTGCAGGGGCGTTTCATCTCCATGGAACTGCAGCAAGGCAAGCGGAGCTTGCGCGACGATGGCCATGACTTCCTGCGGTGTCGCATTGACGAACAAGCCGACCGTTGTGACGAACGGCGGAACTGCCGCTATCAGGCCTCCCGCCACGCAGGGTGCGACGTAACGCGGACTGTTGGCATAGAACACGAAGCCGAGCGCGTCGGCGCCCGCGGAAACAGCGGCCCGCACATCTTCATGGCGGGTCAGACCGCAGATCTTGATACGCGTGCGGGGGCCGGATAGGCTCATTTTGATCGAAATCCCGTTGTGAGCCAAGGAAATGCATCCACATTTTCTTGCGGCAAATCCCATTTCGGATCGTAATCGATTTTCGCCAGATACAAGCCGTCCGGCATGAAAGTGGGCGCCGCCAAGTTGCGGTCTCGCCCAGTCAAGACCGCTCTTATCCATTCCGGAGGATGGCGACCAATACCGGCATAGATCAGCGAGCCGACGATATTGCGTACCATGTGATGCAAGAACGCGCTGGCATGAATCGTAAAAACGATCAGATCGCCACGCCGTTCGATGTGAATCGCATGCATCTTCTTCACCGGCGACTTGGCTTGGCAATCAGCAGAGCGAAATGCAGAGAAGTCATGCTGGCCGATAAGGTGGGCCGCTGCCGCTTGCATCGGTTCCAATGCAAGCGGCCGATAGACCCAGCCGGCCTTCCCCATCAGCAGTGGCGAACGCACGGGATGGTTGTACAAAGCATAATGGTAAGTGCGCGAGCGCGCGCTAAAGCGGGCATGGAATTCGGCGTCGGCCGCGGGATCATGATTCAATTCGGTCGCCCAGCGCACGGCGATCGATGGCGGCAAGTAGGCGTTGAGGCCCCGCACCCATGAAAATGACTCTCGTTCGAGCGTCGTATCGAAATGCACCACCTGTTCCAGCGCATGCACACCGGTATCCGTGCGCCCGGCACATGTCGTGTTGATTTCAGCCTGGGCAAACTTCTTGAGCGCCGCCTGCAAACGATCCTGCACGGTATTGCCGCTGAGTTGCGTTTGCCACCCTTGCCAGGGCGTACCGTCGTATTGAACACCGAGAACAATGCGTTTCAATTCGAAATCCAATGAAAATGAATCGGTTTCAATAACCGACATGATGGCTTAAGGCCCGAGCGGCTGCCCTTATTCCAGGACCCTGCAGCATCCCCGACTCTGTCTTTTGGTTTGCCGAAGATGGAGTCCGCAACGCCAAGCGCGCCCGAGCCCGTTCCAAAGTGTCCACAAAAAGGAACGGGCGCAGGCATGACGCCGCGCCCGTTATTCCGCAGCAGTCCGTTTAAGCGAGCTTGCTCAACAAGGACCTGGCTTTGTCCGTCTGGTCAGGCGAGCCGCCTTTTACCACTTCGTCGAGCAACTCCCGTGCCCCTTCCTTGTCCCCAATTTCCTGATAGGCAAGCGCCAAATCAAGTTTAGTCGACATTTCGGCGCTGTTCGAATAATCCGTCGCGCCATCATCCTGAGCCGCCGGAGTCTCGTGGATCTGGTCGAAAGTGACTTCCGGAGCCGGCACAGGCTTGGTTTCGGACGGATCAAGCTCGAGCGTGATACCCGACAGATCGAAATCCATCGCGGACGGTGCGGCAGCAGCTTGCGGCGCCTCAGGCATCGTGGGCAATGGTTCGGCCATCCCCGGAATTTCCGGCAGCGGCGAGGAAAAATCGGCTGCGCTGAATTCCATCGGCGCATCTACTGCCCGTGCAGGTTCCGGCTCAGGCGCCGCCTGGAACGCCGGTGCCGCAATCGTGTTTGACGGCCGTGGCGCGCCCTTCTCTTCCAGGAAATCGAAATCGATATTCTCGAAATCGAGCTTGGGTGCATCCACTGGCGGGCGTGCCACGGTGGTAGGCATGTCCAGATTGTCGGCATTCAAGCCATCCAGATCAAAATCCAGATCTGATGGTGTGCTACCGACGCCTGGTGCTGCGGCGTCCTCGGTCGGCAGTGCGGTATTGCCAAAATAGGAAGAATTCTCAATCGTTTGGAGTGTTTCGAGCGAGGTATCCGAGGTTGTATTGGACAACAGTGCATCGAGGTCGGGCTCGTCCAATGGCTGGGTCGGTGCGGTCATTGCGGACGCCTTGCCCGCTGCATAGAGCGGATTCGAGGGATCGAGCGCGATGCCCAGGCCCGCGGCTTGCAGCCAGTCGTCACCCTCGCCTTTGGTCATCGAATACAGTTCGGTCGCCAATACTTCGAACGCGCGCACGTCTTTCCGATTAGCGTAAATCTCGAGCAGCTTGACGCGCACGGCATTGCGGTCCGGCTGCGTACGCAAGGCTTCCTTCAGGATTTCTTCGGCCTGTGCGTCGCGGCCATACGCGATATACACATCGGCTTCAGCGACAGGGTCAACTTCGTTGCTATCCAGTTGATTCGCCGACGGTGCGAAATTCGAATTGAACACGCTGTTGTTCGTATCAACACTCTGACCGCCCGTCGAACCGAACAAGGAATTCGCCTTCAGGCTTGAGTCTGTAATGATGCTGTCTTCAAACGACTTGTCCTTCTTCTTGCTGCGCAGCATATAGAAGCCGAGCGCTCCAAGAAGCACCAGCAGCAGCGCGCCACCAGGCAAGATGAACGGACTGTCCAGCAACTCGTCCATCACGCCAGGTTCAGGCGGCGGCGCAACCGGCTTGACAACTATTCTGGATTTTGGTTTGGCGACTGGCGCGCTGGCAGGCGTCGGCGCGGCTTCAGGCTTGACATTGGCGGCTAACGCTGACGCTGCGCGGCTCGCGACCGTGGGTGCGGGAGCAGCCAGCGCCACAACGGACTGCTGAGCGGTTGGCACAGCTGCGGCAGGGGTCGCCGGCTTCACGCCCGTCTTGGCTGCATCAGCTTGTTTCTGCCGATCGGCCAAATCTCTGTTCGTGACTTCCAAGGTCTTCTGCAGCGCCTGCAATTCGCTGACGTTTTTTTCCAATTCCTTGACACGGGCGTTCGCTTCCGCAACCGCCTTGTCCCTGGCTATCTTATCTTCCGTACCAGCAGCGATCCTCGATCCCTTGTCCGGCGCATTCGCCATGCCGCCGGAAGGAGTCACCTTCAGTTTGTCTTTTGACTCAGTGGCGGGGCTCGCCTTTTCCTCTACCTTGGCGACAATCTTCCCGGATGCACTTTGCTTGGCTTCCTCAGCCTTCTGCGGAGCAGCCGTGGCGACCTGCCCAGCGAGCTTATTGCGATAGTGATTGAAGTCGACCGCCTGGGCGAGGACGATGTGGCGCGCTTCGGCGTTGCTGGCGCCGGTGGCAGTATTTGCATCGGGAATCGACAGTATTTGGCCAGCCTTCAGGCGGTTCATGTTTTCGCCGGAAAACGCATCCGGGTTCGCGCGGAACAGCGCCACCAGCATTTGATCCAGCGAGACGCCTTCCGGCTTGACTTGGTCCGCTACCCTGGACAAGAAATCACCCTTCTTCACCTGGTATTCGCTCACCGTCGCGGCTTTTGGCGCGGCAAGCGCTTGACCTGTCGGGCGCGCGGACGGTCGTTCCGCGCGTCGCGGCGACTGCCGGACGGCTTCCGGCACACTAGCCTGCGGGGTCGGCGCGGCCTGAGCGCTCAGCGCTGGCGGGGCCTCCTGCGAACGGCGGACAGGCGGGGTGGCCGGTGCGGCCACTTGCGGCGATTGCGACGAACGCAAATCCGCCGGGTCAAGCAAGAACGTATATTCCCGTATCAGGCGTCCGTTGCCCCCGCCCAGTTCGAGCAGCATATCGACAAATGGCTCATTGATCGGTTGCGATGAGCTGACGCGAATATATTGGCGCCCATTGCGCTGCTCGACTGCAAAGCGGAGCGTCAGTAATGCCGGATTGAAGTCGATATTCGCTTGTCGGAAGGCGTCGACCGGAGCCAATTTCGGCGTCAACGCCCCAGCTTCGTCTTTCGATACTGCGGTTAACTCGATTTCGGCGTTCAATGGCTGCCCCAACGAGGACAGCACGGTGAGCTTGCCCAATCCGGCGGCAAACCCGGGCGACACCAGTAGCGCGGACAGGACCGCCGCACTGACCGCCTTTAAGCTGAACGAAATGAATTTAGGACTGGTGTGTAAACGCATTTTTGGTGGCATAAAGGTCATTCCGTTGGCGTATGTTGCAAAAAGCACAAGCATCGCTGCTATTTATCATTGTTCTAGGAACTTTTACCATATCATCATGGACTTACGGAAGCAAGCGCAAGCACCTTCGCAAGATATTTCAAACACCCAATCAATCCCTGTATCGAGAGGCAGTTGCGAATTTGTGTTGCGCACCGACAACGTAACACGCGTTGTCACCAGCGACTGCGATCAGCCTTCCAGTACGATGCGCAGCATGCGGCGCAATGGCTCCGCCGCGCCCCACAATAGCTGGTCTCCGACCGTAAACGCTGACAGGTATTCGCCGCCCATCTGCATCTTGCGCAGGCGCCCGACCGGAATCGTCAGACTGCCGGTTACTGCGGCCGGTGTCAATTCCTTCATCGATGCCTCGCGCTCATTCGCCACCACTTTGACCCATTGGTTGTTGTTGGCGATGATGTCGTTAATCTCGTCCAGCGGCACGTCTTGCTTGAGCTTGATGGTCAGCGCCTGGGAATGACAGCGCATCGCGCCGATCCGCACGCATAGTCCGTCGACCGGAATCTCGGCCCTGGCCGCCGGTCCGAATGCCACGCCGCGACCGAGAATCTTGTTGGTTTCGGCGCCGGCCTTCCATTCTTCACGCGACATGCCGTTGCCTAGATCCTTATCGATCCAAGGAATCAGGTTGCCGCCCAGCGGCACGCCGAACTGTCGGGTTTCGTCAGCGCTTAAGGCATGCTGCTTGGCCAGCACCTTGCGGTCAATCTCGAGGATCGCCGAAGCCGGATCGTCCAGCAGCGCCTTGACCTCGGCATTGATGGCGCCGAACTGGCTCAACAGCTCACGCATATGTTGTGCGCCGCCGCCGGACGCTGCCTGGTAAGTCATCGACGTCATCCAGTCGACCATATCGTGCTGGAACAAACCGCCCAGCCCCATCATCATGCACGACACCGTGCAATTGCCACCGATGTAGTTCTTTACGCCGCGATCAAGTGCGGTCTTGATCACGCTCAGGTTGACGGGGTCGAGAACGATGATCGCATCGTCCTTCATGCGCAGCGTTGATGCGGCGTCGATCCAGTAGCCGCTCCAGCCGGACGAGCGCAACTTCGGAAATACATCGGTCGTGTAGTCGCCGCCCTGGCAGGTAATAATGATGTCGCACTTCTTGAGCGCATCAATATCCATGGCATCTTGAAGAGCCGTTTCGTTTTTCGCGAGAGCCGGTGCTTTGCCGCCGGCGTTCGATGTTGAAAAGAATACCGGTTCAATATGGTCGAAATCGCCCTCTTCCTGCATACGCTGCAACAGGACCGAACCCACCATCCCACGCCAACCAACCAGACCGACTAATTTCACGATTTACCCCTAACTTGTTGGGGAGAGAGTACTGCTCTCGACTCTTTCCCGTAATAGCAACAATTGCCCTTCAAAAAACCTATCCGAGCGCTTTGACGACGGCGTCACCCATCTCCCTGGTACCGACCCTGGTCGTGCCAGCTTCGTAAATGTCGGCGGTGCGCAATCCTTGTGTCAGCACCTTTTTGACTGCCGTCTCGACGCGATCGGCTTGCTCGGCCTTGCCCAGCGAATAACGCAGCATCATCGCTGCCGACAAGATGGTCGCCAGCGGATTGGCGATGCCCTTGCCCGCAATATCCGGCGCCGAGCCGTGCGACGGCTCATACAAACCCTTGTTGTTGGCGTCGAGCGAGGCTGACGGCAACATGCCGATCGAGCCGGTCAGCATCGCTGCCTGATCGGACAGGATATCGCCAAACATGTTGCCGGTGACGACGACATCGAATTTTTTCGGCGCGCGCACCAATTGCATCGCGGCGTTATCCACATACATGTGATCGAGCGCGATCTCCGGATACTCCTTGTGAACATCGGTCACGATATCTTTCCAGAACTGGAAGGTTTCCAGCACGTTGGCCTTGTCGACGCTAGTCAGACGCTTGCTGCGCTTTTGCGCAGCCTGGAACGCGACGTGCGCGATGCGGCGAATTTCCGTTTCGGCGTAACGCATCGTATCGAAACCTTCACGCTCGCCCTTGAATGCGCCGTCGGGCGCGATGCGCACGCCGCGCGGCTGGCCGAAGTAAATGTCGCCGGTCAATTCACGCACGATCAGAATGTCCAATCCCGACACGACTTCCGGCTTCAGCGTCGAGGCACCAGCCAGTTCCGGATACAGAATTGCAGGCCGCAAATTGGCGAACAAATTCAGGTTCTTGCGCAAGCCGAGGATCGCTTGTTCTGGCCGCAGCGAACGCTCCAGCGTGTCGTACTTCCAGTCGCCGACGGCACCGAACAGAATCGCATCAGCCTCCTGTGCCAGCTTGAGCGTCGCGGGCGGCAATGGATGACCATGCACGGCATAGCCGGCACCGCCGACCGGCGCGGTTTCCATTTCGAATTTTTCGCCCAGCGCGTTGAGCACATTGACTGCTTGCTCGACAATTTCGGGGCCGATGCCGTCACCCGGCAAGATTGCAATTTTCATGGCTATATATTTTGGACCAACTGATGGGACAGCTTATCGAACGGCCTGTCGCAGCCGTGGCATGTCAGGTTAAATGGTATTGGTCAGCCAAGGCCGCGTAGCCAGGTGGCGTTCCTCGAACGCGCGGATCTTGTCCGCCTGCTGCAGCGTCAGGCCGATATCGTCCAAACCCTTGAGCAGACAATGCTTGCGGAACGCATCGATTTCAAACGAATACGTAGCGTTGCCGTGAGGCGTACTGACGATTTGTTTTTCCAGATCGATTGTGAGCCGGTAGCCGGGGAACGCCTTGACCTCGTTCATCAAGTGATCGATTTGCGCTTCGCTCAGCAGCACCGGCAACAGGCCGCTCTTATAACAATTGTTGAAGAAAATATCGGCAAAACTCGGCGCGATGATGGCACGGAAGCCGTACTGGTCCAGTGCCCATGGCGCGTGCTCGCGCGAGGAGCCGCAGCCGAAATTCTTGCGCGTCAGCAGGATCGTAGCACCCCGATAGCGCGGCTGATTCAGCACGAAATCCGGGTTCAGCGGGCGCCGGGAATTGTCCTGGCCCGGCTCGCCGTGGTCGAGGTAGCGCCACTCGTCGAACAGGTTCGGGCCGAAACCGGTACGCAGAATCGACTTCAGGAATTGTTTTGGAATAATGGCGTCGGTATCGACGTTCGCGCGGTCGAGCGGCGCGACCAAGCCATCCAGTAGGTTAAATTTTTTCATGCCAGTCTTTGTATCGAATTCCAATTGTGCATATCCAATTCCAGCCGGCGGACAGAAAGCGGCGATTCGCCGACCTGTTTGCCGCAACGCCTAACATCCTATTTGCCGCTTTTCTGCTGGACCTTCTCACCGAGTTTTTCGACATCCTTGCCCAGTCCGTGCATCGTATTGCAGCCGGCGAACAGGAGGCCCGATGAGAGCAACAGAACCCATGCGGTTATTCTCTTCATGTGTTTTTCCGTTTATAGAGAACGGATATCAACGAAGTGTCCGGCGATCCCGGCCGCAGCCGCCATCGCCGGGCTAACCAGATGGGTACGACCACCGGCGCCTTGGCGCCCTTCAAAATTGCGGTTTGAAGTCGAGGCGCAGCGCTCGCCGGGCTCCAGGCGATCGGCATTCATTGCCAGGCACATCGAGCAACCGGGCTCGCGCCACTCGAAGCCGGCATCCTTGAATATCCGATCCAGGCCTTCACGCTCGGCCTGTTCCTTTACCAAGCCGGAGCCGGGCACCACCATCGCCAAGCGGACATTCGATGCACGGAATTTACCGCGCACCACGACTGCGGCGGCGCGCAGGTCTTCTATGCGGGAATTGGTGCAGGAACCGATAAACACCTTGTCGATGCGGATGTCGGCGATCGCAGTATTCGGCTTCAATGCCATGTAGACCAGGGCTTTTTCCATTGCGTCGCGCTTGACCGGATCCTTTTCCTGCTCGGGATCAGGCACCCGTCCGTCAATCGCGACCACCATCTCGGGCGACGTGCCCCAGGTCACTTGCGGCTTGATGTCGGCGGCATTCAGCGTGACCACGAGATCGAACCTGGCGCCGGCCTCGGAGTGCAACGTGCGCCAGTATTCGACCGCGCGGTCCCAGTGCGGGCCAACCGGTGAAAACGGTCGCCCTTTCACATAATTGATGGTCGTGTCGTCGACCGCGACCATGCCGGCGCGGGCACCGGCTTCGATCGCCATGTTACAAATCGTCATGCGGCCTTCCATCGACAGCGCGCGTATCGCGGAGCCGGCAAATTCGATCGCATAACCGGTGCCGCCGGCCGTACCGATGCGGCCGATCACTGCCAGCACGATATCCTTCGCGGTCACGCCGGGTGGCAGCGCGCCATCGACTTGCACCAGCATCGCCTTCGATTTCTTGGTCAGCAAGGTCTGGGTCGCCAGCACATGCTCGACTTCGGAAGTCCCGATCCCGTGCGCCAGGCAGCCGAACGCGCCGTGGGTGGAGGTATGCGAATCGCCGCATACCACCGTCATGCCGGGCAGGGTAGCGCCCTGCTCGGGACCGATCACGTGAACAATACCCTGGCGCTTGTCGCGCATGTTGAAATACGACAGCCCGTATTCCTTGGCGTTGGCATCCAGTGTCTCCACCTGCAGGCGCGAAATCGGGTCGGCGATGCCGTTGATGCGATCGGTGGTCGGTACGTTGTGATCGGCCACCATCAGGTTAGCCGCCACGCGCCACGGTTTGCGGCCGGCCAGCTTGAGTCCGTCGAAGGCCTGCGGGCTGGTGACTTC
>DHXL01000083.1:0-15052 GCA_002415335.1 Oxalobacteraceae bacterium UBA5157 | reverse complement strand
TAGTCGTCAATTATGCCATATTTGTGCGGCGCAAGACCGGCTGGGCGCCCAGTTCGAATTGCACCGCTACGTCTGAATCGGATCGCCCCGGCAAATATCGCCCCTAGTGCGGGAGATTCGGCGTTCGCTGCGCTTGCCAGCGAAACGAGAGCGCGGCCGCGCCGGCTCCTGCGAGCGCGAGTACGGCAGCAGCCAGAAATACCGCCCTTGCTCCGAATCCGTCCCAGATCGCACTCAGGATCAAACCTCCGAGCGTGCCGCCCACGCCGTATGAAATACTGATGTATAAGGCCTGGCCGCGCGCCTGCAGCGGCCCGGAGAACCAGCGCTGCATCGTGATCACCGAGGCTGAATGATGGGTCGCGAAGGTCGCCGCATGCAGCACCTGCGCGATCAGGAGCCAGAACAGCGACTGGGCGCAAAATCCGATCATGAGGAAACGCACGACCGCGATCAAAAGGCTCGCGATCATCAGGCTCCGCGCGCCGATACGCCGAAAGATCGGCGCCTGATAATAGAAGAAGACGATCTCAGCCACCACGCCGAGCGACCACATCATGCCGATCACGGTTTTGCTGTAGCCAATCTGCGCCAGGTACAAGGAATAAAAAACGTACAGTGCCGCATGCGCCGCCACCATCAGCAAAGTCGATGCGAAGAAGGCACACACATCGCGCTGCTTCAGCAATGCCAGCACCGAGGGCGCATCTTGCTGCGCGTGGCCGTGCGGCGACTCGCGCATGGTCAGGCTTGCGGCCAGAACCAGCGCCAGCAGGGTCCATGAAATCCACGGCATCAGCGCGATTCCACCCCAGTCCAGCAATTGGCCGGCCACGGTGACGGATGCGATGAAGCCGACCGATCCCCACAGGCGCAAGCGCCCGTAGTGGGTAAGGTCGCCACGCATCTCGGACAGCATCAAGGCTTCGGACAAGGGGCCTTGCGCGCTGGTGAAAGCGTTGAGTGCCACCATCACCGCAAAAAAATGGGCGAAGCTTCGGCCGAAGAACATGCCTGAAAATGCCGCCATTGCCGCCAGCGCGGTGATACGCAGCACCAGAACGCGTTGCTGCGTGCGGTCGGCGGCCCAGCCCCACAGGTTCGGCCCGAAAATCCGCATCACTTGCATCAAGGACATCAGCACGCCGATTTCGGCCGGCGTCATGCCCTTGTCTGCAAAATACAAGCTTGCGTAGGGCGAAAATGCGCCGATGAAGCCGTAGTAAGCGAAAAAGAAAAAAGCGAAGTTGGCGGACTGCCTGGGCCAGGATGGATGCGGCACGGAGATCGTTATCGAAGCGCAGCCAGGCTCGCCCGGCTGTGCATCCTTTACTTGGCGCGGGCCGCGATTTTCGGCGTCGTCACCACGACATCGCCGCATTGTGCACGGTGCCGCAACGCGTGGTCCATCAGCACCAGCGCCAGCATCGCCTCGGCGATCGGCGTCGCGCGAATACCGACGCAAGGGTCATGGCGGCCGAAGGTTTCGACCATGATCGGATTGCCGGCCTTGTCGATCGAACGGCGCGGCGTACGGATGCTGGACGTCGGCTTGATGGCGATCGAAGCGGTAATATCCTGCCCGGTCGAGATACCGCCCAGCACGCCGCCGGCGTTGTTACCGGCGAACCCGCCGGGCGTCAACTCGTCGCCGTGCTCGCTGCCCCTCTGTACGACCGACCTGAACCCGGCGCCGATTTCAACGCCCTTGACTGCGTTGATTCCCATCATTGCATACGCGATGTCCGCATCGAGCTTGTCGTAAATCGGCTCGCCCAAGCCGATCGGCACATTCGCGGCAACCACCTCGATGCGCGCGCCGCACGAATCGCCTTCCTTGCGCAGTGCGTCCATGTACGCTTCCAATTGCGGAATGATGCTGGCGTTGGCGGCGAAGAACGGGTTCTCGTGCACGTGCTGCCACGACTCGAATGGAATCGCAATCTCGCCCAATTGACTCATGCAGCCCTTAAACGTCGTGCCGTACTGCTGCAGCAGCCATTTCTTGGCGATCGCAGCCGCGCCGACGACCGGCGCCGTGAGACGCGCCGATGAGCGCCCGCCGCCGCGCGGGTCGCGAATGCCGTATTTATGCCAGTAGGTATAGTCGGCGTGGCCGGGGCGAAAAGTATCGACGATGTTGCCGTAATCCTTGCTGCGCTGGTCTTCATTGCGAATCAACAGCGCGATCGGCGTACCGGTAGTCTTGCCTTCAAATACGCCCGAGAGAATTTCGACCGTGTCCGATTCCTGTCTTTGCGTGACATGCCGCGAGGTGCCGGGCTTGCGGCGATCGAGTTCCGGCTGGATATCGGCTTCCGACAATGCCATTCCCGGCGGGCAGCCGTCGATCACGCAGCCGATGGCCGGTCCATGGGATTCGCCGAAAGTGGTGACAGTAAAGAGCGTACCGAAAGTATTGCCGGACATGATGAGTGTGGGAATGGGCGAAAGAAGGCAATTTTACCAGCCAAGAGCCGCATGCCGACCTACTTCAGGTTGAAACAACGTTTTCCACGTGCACGTCGCCGAGCGTCCGACCATCCGCGCATAAATTGCGCTTGTCCCAAGCTCGCCAAGCGCACGACTGAAATCATTCAGCAGGGCCGCCGCGCGCCGCGTCTTGCCGAAAGCCACGCGCGTCGGTCTTTGCGCCAGAGATACCGGGCTTGTTTCAGTGCAGGCTCAGTGCTGCGCGTAGCAGAGAGCTGCCCAACGCCTGTGTCCGGCTTGCCGAGATGGCAAGAGAACCACCGGCCCGCATGCAAAACGGCCAGTCCACCATGGAAAGAAGCCGCATGCCTGCATGAAAATCATTTTATGAGTTGCGGAAGGTTCCATATATACTATTTCTAAACAAGAAGGTCCTAGAAAAATCTTGGAGACACGTTTCATGAGTTCACCGGTCAGCCCCCCAGGGGACGATCTCATATTCCTCGACGAGACTGTGCGTGCGCCCGATGCTACCGCGCCCGCATCGGGGGGTAACGTATGGCGCGTCATGATCATCGACGATGACGCGGACGTCCATTCGGCGACCACTTTTGCGCTCGGCAATCTCGAAATGCAGCATCGCCCGCTCGAATTCCTGCACGCTTACTCGGCAGCGCAAGCGCGCGAGATGCTGAAGGACGAACAAGACATCGCGGTCATCCTGCTCGACGTGGTGATGGAGCAGGAGGACGCAGGTCTGCAGTTGGTACGCCACATCCGCGAAACGGAAGGCATGACCGAAGCGCGCATCATCCTGCGCACCGGCCAGCCCGGTTATGCGCCGGAGATCGACGCGATCCGCGACTTTGACATCAATGATTACAAGACAAAGTCCGAACTCACGCGGATCAAGTTATTCACTACGGTCACCGCGGCGATCCGCTCCTACGAACAAATTCGCGCAATCAATGCGAGCCGCCGCGGCCTCGAATTGATCGTTCGCGCGAGTACCGAACTGATGGCCCAGCAAGGTCTGGAAAATTTCGCCGCCGGCGTCATTACCCAGATCGCGGGTCTGCTCAGCCTCAAGCCGGAAGGCCTGCTGTGCGTGCAGGAAAGCGCAAACAATCACACCGACAACCTGATCGTGATCGCGGCCGCAGGCCACTACGCCGGACTCATGTACAAGCCGGTCGACGAGATCAACGACCCGCGCATCGTCGCGGCACTGAAGGAAGCGTTGCACACGCGCCGCAACATCTATGGTGCGGATTACACCGCGCTCCATTTTGCCGGCAATGCGCGGCACGACTTTGCGGCCTTTCTCAATACCGGCGAGCCGCTGAACGAAATCGACCAGCGGCTACTAGAGGTATTTTGCAGCAACATATCGGTCGGCCTCGATAACGTGCTGCTGGTCTCGCGTCTGCATAACTTCGCGTTCTATGACCCGCTGACCAAGTTACCGAATCGCACGCGGCTAATCGAAATTCTCGGTGAAAAATTGGCCGGCCCGGATGCCGGGGAAGCCATCCTGGCGCTGGTCGATATCGATCATTTCGCGGAGACCAACGACGCGCTAGGCCATCAGTTCGGCGACTTGCTGCTGTTGGCGGTCGCGGCGCGGCTGAAGTCGCGCCTGGACGACGCCTTCACGCTCGCGCGCGTCGGCGGCGACACGTTCGGCGTCCTGGGCGACGGTCTGCTGGTCAATCCAGCCACCATCCTGCTGCAATTCGAAGAGCCGTTTCGCATCGATGGCCAGGCGGTGCAACTATCGGCCACGGTCGGCCTTGTGCGTCTGGCCGACTACGAAGGCAGCGGCGCCGATGCGCTGAAGGATGCGGATATCGCATTGAAGCGCGCCAAGCTGCAACAGCGCGCCGGCCACTTTTATTTTTCGCGCAGCATGGGCGTCGACATCCGCGAACGGGTACGGATGATGTATGCATTGCGCGCCGCGTTCGATGAAGGCCGCCTGTTCGTCGTCTATCAACCGCAAATCGACCTGGCCACGCGTTTGCCGATGGGGGCCGAAGCGCTGCTGCGCTGGAAAACCGAGGACGGGACTTTCATCTCGCCCGACCGTTTCATTCCGATCGCCGAGTACTCCGGCCTGATTATCGAACTGGGCGAATGGGTGATGCGCGAGGCGTGCGAGGAACTGGTGCGCCTGCGTGATATCGGCTACACCGATTTCATGATGTCGATCAACGTGTCCCAGGTACAGTTCCGCCATCCCCATTTCCTGGAAACCCTGCGCGCCGTCATACGCGATACCGGTGCGCCGCCCGCCTTCGTGGAGCTTGAGATCACCGAGTCGATGGCGATGGAGGAGCCGTATCTGCTGATCAAGCTGCTGGAACAAATCAAGCAGACCGGTATCAGCATCGCAATCGATGATTTCGGCACCGGTTTTTCGTCGCTCAGCTACCTGCAGCAATTGAAGGTCGACCGCCTGAAAATCGACCGCGCCTTCGTGACCGAAATCACCGGCTCCGCACGCGGCAGCAGCATCGCCGAAATGGTCATCCAGCTCGGCCGCAACCTCGGCTTGTCGGTCATTGCAGAGGGCGTCGAAGACGAACGCCAGGCGCAGATATTGACAGCGCTCGGCTGCCCGCAGGCGCAAGGTTTCCTGTTCGCGCGGCCGATGGCGGTTGAGCAATTGAAGGATTGGCTGAAGACCGATGGGCTGCGCTGACCACTACCGGCGATTCCGAACCTCGAACTCGGCTGCAAAGGGATAACCCCGTGTTCAAGAAAACCCTGACGCTACGACGCGCCATCCTGCTGGTCGTGGTATTCGGCCTGCTTGGCCCGGCGCTCATCATCAGCGGCTACTCCTGGTTCAAAACCTACGATGAGGACGTCCAGAAACGCACCCAGGACCTGCTTGAGCAAAATGCCGACGTGCTATCGAACGGCATGCAAGAACCGCTCTGGAATATCAACACCGAGAGCGGTACTGCATTGGTCGACGCGATGATGACGCGCAACGAGGACATCATCCGCATCGAAGTGCGCGATACCGCGCTCGGCTTGTTCGTGTCGGGCGAGCGCCCGGAACGGCGGGTCGGCTACACCGCATCCACCGAAAAACCGGTGATTTATCGCGGCAGCACCATCGGCTCGATCAAGCTCGAAGTCGGCAGCGCCCGACTGCGGCGCATCATGGTCCAGAATCTCAAGCAGCAGATGATTGCGCTCGCCGCCCAAATCGTGATTTCGATCGTGTTGATCCTGATGCTGCTGGAAAAGCGGCTGGTGAGGCCGCTGCAAAGGCTCGGCAAGGGCGCGGAGCGCCTGGCCGGACGGCAGCTGGATGTGCCGTTCACCTGGCGGCGGCTGGACGAAATCGGCCTGCTGAGCCAGCGCCTCGACGATACGCGCATCAGCCTGCGCCGGCTATTCGAAGAACTGGACAACAAGAACCGCGAGCTGGAACAGGATATCGACAAGCGCAAGCGGATGGAACAAGCGCAGCGCTTGTCCGAAGCCAAGTTCGTTGGCGCCTTTCAATGCAACCCGGATTCGGTATCGATCGCCCGTATCAACGACGGCATCATTCTCGACGTCAATCAGACCTTCGAAAAAATCACCGGCTACACGCGCGATGAGGCAGTCGGGAGAACGGCAACTGAACTGAATATCTGGATCGACACCGACCAGCGAACAATGCTGATCGACACACTCAGGCAGCAGAAAATGGTGCGCGATTTCGCGTGGCGCATGTTGACCAAGAACGGCGAGGCACGCCAATGCCTGACGAATGCCACTATTTTCAGCGTCGGCGACGAGCAATACATGCTGGCGGTGATACGCGACGTCACCGACCAGCGCCTGCTCGAGGAGCAAAAGGCGGAAGCCGACCGCGCGCTGTTGCGGCTGGCGCAAGGCACGCAAGAGCTGGCCGGCGACTCATTCTTCGAACTGCTGGTGGCCGATCTGGCTTCGGCTCTACGAATCGACCTCGCATTCATCGCCTTGCGGGTACCGGACGCCCCCGATCGGCTGCGTACCATCGCCACCCAGGTCAAGGGCCACACAGCCGAGGATTTCGAATACCTGTCGGCCGGCACGCCCTGCGAGTACACGTTGAAGGGCGATATCTGCGTCTTTTCCGCAGGTGTCCGCGACCGATTCCAGGGCAACGCTGCGTTTACCGAGCACGGATGGGACAGCTATGCCGGTGCCCCGCTGCGCGACGCCGCCGGCAATACGATAGGCGTGCTGGCCGTGATGCATGCTCATGCGCTTTCCAACCCTGACCTGGTGAAGTCGATGCTGCGCGTGTTTAGCGAGCGCGCGTCGGCCGAACTGGAACGCAAGCGCGCGGAAGAAGCGCTGCGCGCCAGCGAATTGCGCTTTTCCACGATCTTCCAGTCCTCTCCGGTCGCGATGTTTGTCACCCAGGTCAGAGGCAATTACGTGGTCAAGGACGTGAATGGCGCCTTCGAGCGCCTGTTCCTGCGCAGCCGCGAATCCGTGATCGGCAGGAATACCTTCGACCTTTCCTTGTACAGCGATCCCGCGGATCGGGCAGCCATGATCGAGGAACTGAAAGAAACGGGCAGCACCGATCACCGCCATGAAGTCTGGATGAACCGCGGCGACGGCAGCAGAGTGCTGGTGCAATTTTCCGGTCACACCTTCGTGTTGAGCGGCGATAAGTTCGGCATCCTTGCCTGTGATGACATCACCGACAAGCGGCGCGTCGAAAACGAGATCCGCGAACTTAATGCGAATCTCGAGCTGCGCGTCATCGAGCGAACCGAGGCACTGCAAAGGGCCAACGAAGAACTCGCCAGCACGCTGGCAACGCTGAATCTGGCGCAAGGGGAACTGGTACGCAGCGAAAAGCTGGCGGCCCTCGGTTCGCTGGTGGCCGGTATCGCGCACGAGCTCAATACGCCGATCGGCAATAGCCTGATGGTCGCCAGCACGCTGGTTGATCAGACCAAAGCGCTCAGCAAGAGCTATACGGCCGGGAACGGTCTCAAACGCTCGGCCCTGGAAGGCTATATCGGCGATGCCGGCAAGGCCGGCGACATTCTGGTGCGCAACCTGTACCGCGCGGCCAATCTCGTCACCAGCTTCAAGCAGGTCGCGGTGGACCAGACTAGTTCGCAACGCCGCGAATTTGCATTGGCGGAAGTGGTCGATGAAATCATGCTGACGATGTGGCCCACGCTGAAGAAGTCCGCGTACAGGGTCGAGCAGCATATCCCCGACGATCTGCTGCTCGACAGTTATCCAGGGCCGCTCGGGCAAGTCGTCACGAACCTGGTGAACAATGCGCTGCTGCACGGCTTCGAAGGCCGCAGCAGCGGCACCGTGACGATCACCGCCCTGTCGAGCGCGGCAGGGTGGCTGGCGCTGACGGTGCACGACGACGGCGTGGGCATTCCGGCCGCCGACCTGAATCGGATTTTTGATCCTTTTTTTACCACCAAACTGGGCGCCGGCGGCTCCGGTCTGGGGCTCAATATCACGCACAATATCGTCAGCGGCATACTCGGCGGCAAGATTCACGTCGACAGCGAAATCGGAGTCGGCACCACGTTCCGGCTGACGTTGCCGATGATCGCGCCGCAGCGCCAGCCGGATGAATTTCCGCTCAGGGTCGGGAACGGGATCGAGTAAGCCCGCTTATTTCCAATCGCCGCGCAAGGCCAGCACCCGTTCTTGCAAGGCCTCCGGCGTGGCGAGTTCGGGCGCCAGCGGAAGACCGACCGCGAGTGACAATTTCGACCACGGGCCGCGCCGGAACGAGCGCCCAAACGGATTGCCTTCGCCGCGCGTCAGCATGCTGCCCCATAACCCGCGCAGAGCCATCGGGATCACGGGCACCGGGGAGCGGTCGATGATTTTCCTGATGCCGCCTCTGAACTCGCTCATGTCGCCGGTACTGGTCAATTTTCCTTCGGGGAAAAGGCATACCAATTCCCCTTCGTGCAGGGCCTGCGCAATGTCCACGTAGGCTTTTTCCATCAGCCACCGGTCATCCTTGGCGGACGCGATCGGAATCGCCTTGGCGGTTCTGAATATCCACGACAGCAGCGGAATCTTGAAGATCCGGTGATCCATCACGAAGCGGATCGGACGCGGGCTGGCCGCCATGATGACGATCGCGTCGACATAGCTGACGTGATTGCATACCAGCACCGCGGCGCCCTCCTCCGGAATGCGGTCGGTATCGACAGCGTGCACGTCATGGATGGTATGTATCAACAGCCATGCGATGAAGCGCATCAGGAATTCCGGCACCAGCGAAAAAATGTAGATCGCCACCAGCGCGTTCAAGATCGCGGTCGTCAGGAATATCTGCGGGATCGTGAACCCGATTCGCAGCAGCAGCATCGCGACCAAGGCCGCGCCGACCATGAATAGCGCGTTCATGATGTTCATGCCCGCGATGGTGCGCGACACGTGCTGCTTGTCGCAACGAGTCTGTATCAGCGCGAACAAGGGCACGATGTAAAGGCCGCCGAAGACGCCGATCATCACCAGGTCGAACAGGATGCGCCAGCTGCCCTGTTGCGCGAGGAAGGCGCCGAGATCGACCGGCAGCGTGTTGGTGTAGCCGACACTCGCCAGGAACAGGTCGACCCCGAACAGCGATAGCCCAATCGAGCCAAACGGCACCAGCCCGATCTCGATCTTGTGGCCGGAAAGTCGCTCGCACAGCAGCGAGCCGGCGCCGATGCCGAGCGAAAACACGGTGAGCAGCAGCACGAACACGTTGTGGTCTCCGTGCAGGTAATCCTTGGCGTAGACCGGGAACTGCGCCAGGATGATCGCGCCGTAAAACCAAAACCACGAATTACCGAGCAGCGACAGGAATACCGGGCGATTCTGCCGCGAAAAGCGGATGTTGCGGATGGTCTCCGTCAGCGGATTCCAATTGATTCTCAAGTCCGGCGCGGATGCCGGCGTCGGCGGGATGCCGCGACTGGCGACCCAGCCGATCACCGCAATCGCGATCGTTCCGCCGGCCACCAGTTCGACGCCCCACGGTTTCTGCACCACCAGCACCGCGCCCAGCACTTCGCCCAGCAGGATGCCGACGAACGTGCCCATCTCGATGATGCCGTTGCCGCCGATCAGTTCTTCCGGCCTCAGCTGCTGAGGCAGATAGGCATACTTCACCGGCCCGAACACGGTCGAATGCAGGCCCATGCCGACCACGCCGGCAACCAGCAGCCACAGGTCGTGTTGCAGCCATCCGGCAGCGGCAATCAGCATGATCGCGATCTCGAACAGCTTGACGTAACGCGCCAGTGCGGATTTCTCGAACTTGTCGGCCAGCTGTCCGGCGGTGGCCGAGAATACGACGTACGGCAGGATGAACAAACCCGGAATCAGATTGTTCAGAAAACCAGGGGCCAGCGTGGTCCAGCTCGCCGCTTCATAGGTCAGCGCAGTCAGCAGTGCGGTCTTGAACACGTTGTCGTTGAACGCGCCGAAGAACTGGGTCCAGAAAAAGAAACCGAAACGGCGCTGGGCCAGCAGGGAAAACTGGTTCGATGGGTTCATATCTCGATTGGCTCGATCGTGTCAGCCGACGGTGTCCGCCAGCGCCGAGGCGCTCAGGAATGCGTTTTCGACGCGCCCGCTGCCGGTTAGTCCGGCTGCGAACCAATCGCCGCACGCGCCGATGCGCAGCTTGGCGTCCCACAGACACTCGGCCGCCAGCGGCGTGGTGGCCTGCGCAAAGCGCCAGCGATGCACGGCGGCATAGACCGGCTGCACCTGCGAACCGGTCGCGTCATGGAACGCCTTCAATAATTTTTCCTTGACGCGCTCCGGGTCGTCTTCCAGATGCTCGGTGCTCCATGCGACCGACGCATGGCCGACCCAATGCTCGCCGGCGCGCCGTTGTGGCTTCGATGCATCGCGCGCTATCCACGCCAGGCGAGAGCCGTCGACCCAGGCGCCATCGTAGGGCAACCCGAGCGAATCCTGAAAACCGAGGATCAGGGCCCAGCAGGGCGCCAGGTGCGCCTTATCGGCTTGCTGCGCAAACTTGGGCACCGCCGTCAACAGCGGGTAAGCCTGATCGGCCGGTGCGGCGACGATCACCGCATCGAACGGCCCGGCGCTGGCATCGATCGGAACCGTGTCGGCTCGCACTCTAACCAGCCATTGCTTGTCATGCGGTTCGATCGCCGTCACCAGCAGCTCGGTGCGGACATCCAGACCCTGCGCCAGCTGCCGCGACAGCGTGCTCATGCCGGGTACCGCGACGAAGCGATGATGAGCCCGCGCATCCGGTCGTCGGGCCGCCTTGGCGACGCCCTGTTCCAGCGCGACCAGCTTACCGTCCCAAGGGGCGACCCAACCCGCCTTGCGCCACGCCGCGATTTCGTTCTTGAAAGACGTGCTGCCGGCGGTGAAATATTGCGCGCCGTAGTCGAAGCCGCCCAGCTCGGTTTGCCGGGTATTCATCCGGCCGCTGATATCGCTGTTCTTTTCGTAGATGACTACGCTGTGGCCGTGCGCCTGAAGCCGGCGTGCGCAAGTTAGTCCGGCAATGCCGGCACCGATCATGGCGATATGCATGGATAAATCCTTATGGAGTCGGGAAACGAGCGGCAGTCCGGCCGTCGATTGTGATCAGGTGGAACGGGGCCCACCCGCACGGAACGATCGAGATAATTCGGCGTTGCGCCGAACTCCCTTTGTCCCGTGATTGCGCGTAAAGGTTTGTGCAACGGATCGCGCGCTTATTCGTCGCCGGGAGCCGTCTCGGGCCAGTCGCGTATATAGGCTTTCAGCATCTTGTTTTCAAAGCTCTGCGCTTCAAACACGGCCTTCGCGACGTCGTAAAACGACATGACGCCCATCAGGGTCTTGTCACTCATGACCGGCACGTAACGCGCGTGGCGCTCCAGCATCAGGCGCCGCACGTCATTGACGTCGGTCTCAAGCGTCACCGTAATCGGGTCATAACCCATGTGCTTGCGCACGCTGGCGTCGCCGATGGCGCCGCCATTCGCGTGCACGGTTTTCATTACTTCGCGGAACGTCAGCATGCCGATCAGCTCGCCGCTTTCCATCACGACCAGGGAACCGATGTCTTTCGCGGCCATGGTATTGACCGCCTCCAGCATCGGGGTATCGGGCGTCACCGTGTACAGGATGTTGCCCTTGACTTTGAGGATTTCGGAGACTTTCATTGTTCCATCCCGGCTGTAGTTGTTGCACCGTCTCAAATGTAGCCTAACTGAAGCGGAAAATCTAGCACCGCATCGCGGCGGGCATCCGCCCGACGACTCCCCCGGCGCATCAGCCAGGTTCAATGCTACGATTCGGCCATCGCATTTTTTGGAAGTGAATCCCACCATGAGCGGCCCAAAATATCCAGGTTTCGACACACTGTCGCTGCACGCCGGCGCCGCGCCGGATCCGGCCACCGGCGCCCGTGCGACGCCGATCTATTTCACCACCTCCTACGTTTTCAAGGATTCCGATCACGCCGCTTCGCTATTCAACATGGAACGCGCAGGCCACGTCTATTCGCGCATCTCGAATCCGACCAACGCCGTGCTGGAAGAGCGCATCGCCGCGCTGGAAGGCGGCGTGGCCGGAATCGCGACGGCCAGCGGGCAGGCGGCGATGCACCTCGGACTGACGACCATCGCCGGCGCCGGTTCGCATGTGGTGGCATCGCGCGCATTGTATGGCGGATCGCATAATCTGCTGGCCTACACAATGAAGCGCTTCGGCATCGAGACCACCTTCGTCGATCCGCGCGACCTCGATGCATGGCGCAACGCGATCCGTCCCAACACCAAGCTGCTGTTCGGCGAAACGCTCGGCAATCCGGGACTGGACGTGCTCGACATCCCGCGCGTCGCCGCGATCGCGCATGAGCGCTCGCTGCCGCTGATGGTCGACGCGACCTTCACCACGCCTTACCTGCTGCGGCCGTTCGATCACGGCGCGGACTTGATTTTCCATTCCGCCACCAAGTTCCTTTGCGGTCACGGCACCGCGATGGGCGGACTGCTGGTCGATGGCGGCAACTTCGACTGGCAGCAAGCGCACGACAAGACCGGCCACTTTGCCGAGCTGTGCGAACCATACGATGGATTTCACGGCATGGTGTTTGCGGAAGAGTCGAGCGTCGCGCCGTTCTCGCTGCGGGCGCGGCGTGAAGGTCTGCGCGATTTCGGCGCGGTGATGGGTCCGCACAACGCGTTCGCGATTTTGCAGGGTATCGAAACCCTAGGCCTGCGCATGGACCGGCACGTCGCGAATACGCGCAAGGTGGTTGAATTCCTGGCCGCACATCCGGCGGTCGAGTCGGTTTCGTATCCGGAGCTGGAATCGCATCCCGACCACGCGCTGGCGAAGACGCTGTTGCCGAAAGGCTGCGGTGCGGTGTTTCCATTCAGCCTCAAGGGCGATCGCGCGGCAGGCCGGCGTTTTGTCGAAGCGCTCAATATCTTCTCGCATCTGGCCAATGTCGGTGATGCCAAATCGCTGGTAATCCATCCGGCCTCGACCACTCACTTCCGGGTACCGACCGAACAACTGGCGGCAGCCGGCATCACCGAAGGTACGATGCGCTTGTCGGTCGGACTGGAGGATGCGGACGACTTGATCGAAGATCTCGGCCGCGCGTTGAAAGCGTCGCAATCGGCCGCAAAGAAGGGAGCCTGAGATGCTACTGAACGTCCAGGGGCATGACGCCTATTGCTACACCGGCGGCAAGCCGTTCGATGCGGCGCTACCGACCGCGGTCTTCATCCACGGCGCGCAAAACGATCATTCGGTGTGGGTTCTGCAAACGCGCTATTTCGCGCATCACGGCTTCGGCGTGTTGGCGGTCGACTTGCCCGGCCACGGCCGCAGCCGGGGCGCTGCATTGACCACAGTGGAAGCGATGGCGCAATGGCTGCTGGCGCTGCTCGATGCCGCAGGCGTGCGGCAGGCTAACCTGATCGGCCACAGCATGGGCTCGTTGATCGCGCTGGAAGCGGCGTTCCAGGCCGGCGATCGCGTCACGCGGCTGGCGCTGGTCGGCACCGCTTATCCGATGAAAGTATCGGACCTGCTGCTCAACGCCGCCATGAACGAAGAGCAAAGCGCGATCGACATGGTCAACATCTGGTCGCACTCGTCGATCACGCCGAAGCCATCCCGCGCCGGCCCAGGCTCCAATATCATGGGAGCTTCGCAACGGCTGATGCAGCAGATCTCGAAACGCAATCCGGAAAAAGTTTTCCACACCGATTTTTCTGCCTGCAATGCCTATGCGAACGGAGAAACGGCGGCGCAATCGGTAACCTGCCCGACCCTGTTCCTGCTCGGCAAACGCGACATGATGACGCCGCCAAAGACGACGGCAACACTGACCAAGGCGATTGCACACGCCAAGGTGGTGCAAGTCGACCACTGCGGCCACGCGCTGATGGCCGAGCAACCGGATGCTGTGCTGGACGCGCTATTTACGTTTGCGAAGGCATGATCAGGCAATCCTGGCCTTGTGGTGCCACCTGAAATAAAACCAGGCGATCACCAGCGCCGCGGCCTGCATCGCCGCGCACACGAAAAAAGTGGTGCCGATGCGCCAATCATCGGCCGGGAGGCGGCTCACCTTCCCGAGAATCGTCGCGCCCAGCATCGGCATGATGACGATGCCGAGACTGCCGACCGACTGCAGCGATCCCATCAATGCGCCTTGCTCGTGCGGGTCGGTGGCCTTCGACACGATGCCTTGCAGGGCCGGCCCGGCCGCAAATGCGAGCATGTTGCACAAGATCAGCACATACATCATCCAGCCGTGGGTGGCGAGCCCGTACAAAAGATAGGTGATCGCGCCCGAGGTCAAGCCAAGCAGCGACAGACGGACTTCACCGAGCCGTTTGATTAGCCACCCGAGCATGCCCGCTTGCACCAACGCCGCGGAGATGCCGACGCAAAACAGCGCGATACCGTTGTCGCGCGGCGCCCAGTTGAATCGAAAGTGCGTGTACAGCACCCACGTCGACTGCAACATCACCTGGGCAAACGTCACGAGTACAAAAACGAAGACGAGTCCCCGGATGTCGGGCCGCGTGACCAATCTTGACAGCGACGCAAAAGGATTGATTCTCGCCAGCGAAAAATGCGCGCGCCGCGCAACCGGCAATGATTCCGGCACGAACAGGTAGCCATACAGCAGGTTGGCACCGCACAGGCCGGCTGCCACATAAAAAGGCAGATGGAGGTTGACGCTGCCCAGCATTCCGCCCAGCATCGGGCCGCAAATGAATCCCAATCCAAATGCCGCGCCGACCTTGCCGAAACTCCTGGCGCGATTCTCATGGGTCGAGATGTCGGACGCGTAAGCCGAGGCAACCGACATGCTGGCCGACGACATGCCGCCGATCACGCGCCCGATGAACAGCGCCGCCAGGTTCGGCGCCCACGCGGTGGCCAGGAAATTCAGGCCCATGCCGGCCATCGAATACAGCAGCACGGGACGACGCCCTATCCGGTCGCTCACCGCACCGAGCGCCGGCATGAAGATGAACTGCATCAGGCCGAATACCGTGGCCAGGATTCCATACCATTGCGCTTGCAGCTCGCGCGTGGCGACGAACTCGCCGACCAGTATCGGCAGCAC
>DHXL01000381.1 GCA_002415335.1 Oxalobacteraceae bacterium UBA5157 | reverse complement strand
CCGCGCATTTCGATCAGGCTTGAGAAGACCTTGATCGAGGTGAGAAAACTGGTTCTAAGTTTCTCATTGGTGCTTACCAGCGAATCAAGCGCTTTCTTGAGTTCACCAGTGCGTTCCTGAACCTTCAGTTCGAGACTGGCATTCAGTGTCTTGAGTTCTTCATTCTGGCTGCGGGTCAGGGCTTCCAGGCGTTGCTTTTCGCACTCCAGAGCTTTGCGTTCCAGAGCATGACGCACTATCAGAAGAATGTCGTTGTCCTCCCACGGCTTGGTGATGTAACGATAGATTTCGCCGCGATTGATCGCGTCGAGTATCGATTGAATATCGGCGTAGCCGGTCAGCAGCAGGCGGATCGTGTCGGGCCACCTGGAACGAACATGCTCAAGAAAGCGAGCACCGTCCATCTCCGGCATGCGCATATCGGAGATGACGAGATCGACCGATTCCGTTTCCATTATCTTCAGCCCTGCAGCGCCACTCTCGGCAAGCAGCACCTGATATCCGTGAGCGCGGAGCAGGCGCCGCAGCGACGACAAAATGTTCGGCTCGTCATCGACGCACAGAATCGTGCCCGGTTGGACCGGTGCCGCATCGTGCAGGGAAGCCGCTTCACTCATCGCGCCACGTCCTTGCCGTTGCTATCCGGGCAAGCACGCTGAATCGGCAACGTGATGCGGAAGCAGGTGCCCTTGCCGACTTCGCTCTCAACTTCGATGCGGCCTTGGTGCTTCTGCACGATACCGTAAGAAAGCGAGAGCCCAAGCCCGGTTCCTTTGCCAATCGGTTTAGTCGTAAAAAATGGATCGAAGACGCGTGAAAGATTTTCCTTTGGAATGCCAGCGCCGGTATCCACTATTTCGATCCAGACCGTGGCGTCGCCGGTTCCCGTGCGGATCGTGATCTTGCCGCGCTCAGCGCCAATCGCATGCGCGGCATTCACCACTATATTCAAGATGACCTGGTTAATTTGCGAGGGCATGCATTCGATGTCGGGGATGGCACCGTATTCCTTGACGATATCGGCCTTGTACTTGACTTCATTACTGACGACGTTCAGTGTCGAGTCGATACCTTGATGCAGGTTTGCCCATTGCCAGTCCTGACCGCCATCCACCCGCGAGAAATCTTTCAGATCTTGAACGATCTTTCGCACACGGACGATTCCTTCCTTCGACTCGCGCATCAATATAGGTATGTCCTCTTTCAGAAAATCGAGCTCGACATCCTCACGCATCGCATGCAACTTGGCAACGACCTCCGGCAGGGTAATGTCCGCTTCGGCATCTTCGTAGGATTTCAGCATTGCCAACAGATTTTCAATATAGGTCTCAAGCATATTGAAGTTGGAAAATATGTAGCCGATCGGATTATTGATTTCATGCGCGATACCAGCCGCAAGCTGGGCGGTGCGGTCTTCAACCAACTGCTCAAGCTCAAGCTGCGCCTGTTGAACCTTTTGCTCGGCCAGTTTACGCGAGGTCACGTCCTGCAGGGTTTCGATGGCGCCGACAATCCGCCCGTGGCTATCGCGCAATGGCGCGGCAGAAAAAAATAACCAACACCCATTTTTTCCGAGGTGAGGGAAAAATCTTCTTCTTCGTAGGCGCCGGGGATCAAGGACGAGGGCTTGAATTTGTCTTGATAGTAGGTGCTCGCCAGTGTTTCAATGCTGCCGTCCACAATCAAGTCGGCCATCACGGGACGTTGTTCCGGGTAGAACGGCTGCCAATGATTCCGGGACCCGACGATTTCAATTGGAGACCTTCCTGTAGCCTGCTCGCAAGCCTTGTTCCAATGCGTGACGACATGTTCCATGTCAATCGCAAAAGTAGGTACCGGGCTGCCATCAAAGTACTCCGACACGGCGGGCGCCATCGGTTCCCGGGATGAAACGCTATTGTCGGCGATGGCGGCGCTCTGGTTCAGGGATGTGGCGGCTATGCCGTTTTGCGGAAAACCAGCTGTAGCCGCCACTGTCTCAATCGTATTCATCATCTCACCTGGGTCGATACCAAAATGTGAGAAGCCTCGTCGAACTGCATCTCGGTTTCACGAAACACGCGCATCAGCACGTCCTGGTCGAGATTCATGCTGGTCCAGACAAGAGCTGAAACAGGTGGAACCAGATCCTGCTCATCGCCGCAAAGATCGAGCGCGTGAACCATGCAGTCGGCAACATGAACGATTGAGGCCAGCGAGCCTTCCCCTTGCCCATCCGGCGCGTGATGACTTGCAATCGCAAGTTGCATCAATACCGGAAATTTCCAATGTTCGGCCAGAGCCCGGCCAACCATCGCGTGATCGATACCCAAAACCGTCCGCTCCGCTTCGATGGCGTAACAGTCTTGTGCCACCTGCTGTGCAATCACCTTCGCGTAGTGCTGTGGCGAGCGCGTGACTAGAACCAGCTTGCCAATGTCGTGCAACAGTCCCACCATGAAGGCGTAGTCTTGGTTGACGTGCAATTGGTGCGCGAGGGATCTGGCACACAGCGCGGTCGCGATCGAATGCCGCCAAAATCCCTGCAAATTGAAAGCGTCATTCTCACTCGATGAAAAATTGCCAAGCACTGCGGCGGCAGTCACCAGCGTGCGCACACTATTGAAACCCAGGATCGCAATGGCTTGGTGAATCGTGGTTACTTTGCTCTGCATCCCGTAAAAAGAGGAATTCGCGAGGCGCAAGGTCTTGGCCGTCAAGGCTTGATCGCGCGACACCTTTTCCGCCAGCACATGGGTGTTCGAATCTTCTTGTTCAAGCGTGTTCATCAATTCGATCACCACCACCGGCAACGCTGGCAGATCCCGAATATTCTTGATTACGTCGGTCAGCGAAAGCGTTGTCATACCGATTCGCCCAAGCGGTATTGGGTTACGCTTTGCAATAACAATTCGCTGGCCTCCTGATTTCGGCATTTTCTGAACAGCCGGTCGAGGCGCTGCAGCAAGCGCTCCTGTTCGGCAGCCAGATCGGCGGCCGATAACGCCTCGTTTACGACGAGAAGCTTGTCTATGCCACGACGTCGCAAGGACAGCAGGGTCGCCTCGGTCATGGTCGTCCCGCGCGGCAAGAGCACGCCGCCGTGTGCATCCAGTATGTCATCCGATAAAGTCATCCCGGGCAGCGCTTCATCCAGGTCAAATTGTTTTTGGCGACTAATCATGAGTTTACGATGACTTTACGTCGCATCGTGTCAAAGTCACGAGTTTACCGCGCGACTGCGAAGCATCACCCATGTTGTGTGAGACCACCTGGAATAGCGAACCATTCAGCTCCATCGCAAACCGTACTCCGTTACCATTTCCCCATGGCGCATGCGACAGTTCCGGTATGAGTTGTACCGCATCGATGCCAAGTATAGGCTGGCTATCGTGGAACAAAGTCTGAGCCGCGTCGTTAGCAAAGGCGACCATGTTATCTTCATCCAAACCGATCGCCGGTAGTGGAATTTTCTGTAAGGCTTCGCGCACAATGTCGAGACTGACTTCGTCGCGCACTATTTGCTTTTGCTTTAGATTGAGCACTTCAGACATTTGCCGATTTCTCACTGCCAATTCCTGATTCGCGGTTTGAACTTCAAGATTCAGGCGCTGGTTCTCGTCCGCCAATTGCTTATGCCGGAACGCTTCTTCGATGCTGGCACGGAGTATGCCGTCGTCCCAAGGCTTGGTGAGGAACTTGTAGATTGCACCCTCGTTGATCGCATCCGTCACCGCCTGCAGATCCGTATAGCCGGAAAGCACCATGCGTATCGTCTCCGGATGCAGCGTTTTGACCCGGCGGAGGAACTCGACCCCGCTCATGCCAGGCATGCGCTGGTCGGAAATGATCACGTCGACGGGATGGCTGGCGAGCAGTTCCAAGCCTTGTGCGGCGCTATTGGCGGTGAGCAAACTGTAGCCGTCACGGCGCAGCAGGCGCTTCAAGGCCGAGAGGATGTTTTCCTCGTCGTCGACGAGGAGCAGCGTCCGGCTCCTCGTCCGGCTGGCAAGCATGCTGCTGTCGAGCGAGCGATTCTCGCGCAACAGGATGGTGGCATCCTCGGCCGGCACGGGTCGGCTGAAATAGTAGCCCTGGATCTCGTCGCAATGGTTGGCGATCAAGAGACCCAGTTGCCCCTCTGTTTCGACGCCCTCGGCCACCACTTTGAGCTTGAGGCTGTGGGCCAGGGAGATGATGGCGCGGGTGATGGAAACATCGTTCGGATCGGCGATGATGTCGCGGACGAAGGCGCGGTCGATCTTGAGGCTGTCGATAGGAAAGCGCTTGAGGTAGGCCAGGCTCGAATACCCCGTGCCGAAATCGTCCACCGAGATCTGCACGCCCATCGCCTTGAGCCGCTTCAGAATGCCGATGATGCCCTCGGCGTCCTTCATCACATAACTCTCAGTCAGCTCGAGCTCGAGATAAGCCGGCTCTAGTCCACTCACTTCAAGCACCTGCCGCACGGTCTCGCAGAGGTCGGCAACATGCATCTGTCGCCCGGAGATATTGACGGCGATACTCGGCGTGCCCAGCCCTTCCTCGTGCCAACGCCGCGTCTGGGCGCAGGCGGTAGCGAGCACCCATTCACCGACTTGCGCGATCAGTCCGGTCTCCTCCAGCGCAGGAATGAACTGATCCGGCCCCACCAGCCCGCGCAGCGGATGCTGCCAGCGCAACAACGCCTCGAAACCGGTGATCTTGCCACTCACGCAACTGACCTTAGGCTGGTAATGGAGCAGGAACTCGCCCTTGGCCAGCGCGTAACGAAGATCTGTTTCCAGCCGCATCTTGTCCTGCGTGCTCCGGTTCATCTCCGCCGTGAAGAACTGGTAAGTATTGCGCCCAAGATCCTTGGCGCGGTACATCGCAGTGTCGGCATTGCGGATCAAGGTCTCGCTATCGACGGCATCGTCGGGGGACAAGGTGATGCCGACACTGGCCGAGACGAACAGTTCGTGGCCTTCGATCAGGTGGAGCCTGGCACAACTCTCGAGCACCTTGCTGGCCACCATGGCGGCGTCCTCGCTGTTGCTGATCTCGGGCAGGATAATGCCAAACTCGTCGCCACCCAGGCGCCCGACCGTATCGCTATCGCGCAGGCACGAAGCAACGCGGCGTGCGACCTCCTGCAGCAGGACGTCCCCTATGCTATGGCCGAGGGTGTCGTTGACCGTCTTGAAATTGTCTATATCGACAAACAGCACCGCCAGCATCACCTCGTTGCGCTGCGCCGCTTTTGCACCTTGATTCAGGCGGTCGTAGAACAGTGTGCGGTTGGGAAGTCCGGTAAGGACGTCATAGTAGGCAAGATAATTGAGTCGCTGCTCTTTTTCGATATGATCTAGGGCAAACGAGATATCCCCGGCGAGCTCGGTGAGTAATGCCATTTCTTCCTTGTCGAAAAAATCCGTCTCCGACGCATAGAACAGGAGCAGCCCCACCACCTTCTCTCCGACTTGCAGTGGGAACACGGACAGCGAACGATAGCCGCGCCGCAGCGCCTCTTCACGCCAGCGCGCCATTTGCTGGTCGGTTTCGATATCGTTGCAAAACACGGCTGTTTTTTCCTGCAGCGCCCTTGCCACCATGGTGCAGCCGTCCGGCGCATCAGCGATGGCTGACAACTGCATGTTGTCGAGATAGCCCTCCTCGATACCGGCCTTGGCAACCGGACTGAGATTGATCCCATCGGGATCGAGCAAGCCTATCCAGGCCATTCTAAACTGGCCATGTTCCACCGCGATTCGGCAAGCTTCTTCGAACAGTTTCTGGCGATCGTGGGTGCGCACGATGGCCGTGTTGATGCCGCTCAGGACCGCGTACAGGCGGTTCAGGCGCATGATCCGTCTCTCGTTCTCCTTCTGCGCGCTGATGTCGCGCATGATGGTCGACATGTACTCGACAGAATCGCTGTCCCGCTTGTGCGAGATGATGACCTGAGACACCGGCAACTCTGTCCCGTCGCGTTGCAGCAGCGCGGTTTCCCCGGTCCATGAGCCATGCTCTATGGCGTAGGGGACTCCCGTCTCCAGCACCAGCTTCCTCGACCAATCGGAATGGAATTCGCGGATACTCAAGGGGGGCAAAACTGTCTCTTCTCCATAGCCGAGCATGCGCAGCCCGGCCCGGTTGCAATACAGCGGAATACCATCCAGACCGGCGGTGGCCACCAGATCGGGTGTGGCCTCGATGATAGCCACCAGCCTGGCCTGCTCCCTTTCGATGCGCTTTCTTTCCTCGACTTCCGCTTCGAGCTTGGCGGTTCTCTCCTCCACCAGGCGCTCCAGATTCGCGTGCAGTCGCGCCCTTTCGAGCGCCACGGCCACCTGGTTGCCGACGCTGTAGAGGACTTTCAATTCGCCGTCGTTAAACAGTCCCTTCTCCGGCCCGACCAGGTTCATCACGCCCAGCGTCCGGTCGCCCAGCCAAAGCGGTACGCTGGCGTGGTAGCGCAATCCCCCGGTGTCGCCAGATGCCTCCGCCAGCCGTTCGCATTCCAGGATGTTGGTGACGTGGTCAAGCGCGCCGGACACCAGTCCGCGCCGACAGAAACAATCGCCTTCCATGGCTTCCGGCGCCTCGAGCGCCGGCGGCAGGTTACGCGCGGCGATACATCTAAAGCCCGATGCCTGATCCCACAGACTTATCCATCCGGCCTGTATCCCGGGCAACTCCATCGCCCGCTCCAGCACCAACTCTGCCGCCTCCTGTTCGCTGCCAGCGCGGTTGAGACCTTCGGCAATGCGGTAGAGTCCGCTGAGCACCTGGTTGGAATGCGCTAGCTCCTTTTCCCGCGTCTTGAGTTCGTTATTGATGTGCACCGCCTGCTCGTAGGTCGAGATCAGGAGATCCAGTATCTGTTGGCGTTCGGCGGTAATGAAATGCTTGCGCTCGCCCAGGTTGATCTCCACACCCATCTGCATCCTCTGGCTCTTGCGCATCTCCAGGTTCAACAGGAGGTAGTCGATCCGCGATAGCAGGTATTTCTCATCGTAGGGCTTGCGAATGAAATTATCCGCCCCGCATTCCAGTCCCTTGATGACGTCCAGCGAGTCGCCCAGAGTGGTCACCAGCATGACCGGGATATGCTTCAGCCTGTCATCGCTCTTGATCGCCTTGCAAAGGCCGTAGCCATCCAGCTCCGGCATCAGGACATCGCTGATGACCAGGGTGGGTTTGCTGCGCTCGATCGAGGCGAGTGCCTCGCGGCCGTTGGCGGCGATCGTCGCCAAGAAGCCGTGTTCCTCGAGCAGGTGCGCCAGTTGCGCCGCCTGGGTCGGGCTGTCCTCGGCGATGAGAATCTGCGTTTTCCCGTTATTTTTGGGTTTCATTGCGTGAATTCCTTCTTACCTGCGTTCACCAGACTGATTAAGGCCGCGGCAATTTTCTCCGGCGGCAGCACGAACGACGCCGCATCCAGCCTGATCGCCTCGCCCGGCATGCCATGCACGACTGAGCTATCCTTGTCCTGGGCAAAGGTGGTCGCGCCCTTGCTTCGCAGGAGTTTCAGTTCCTCGGCGCCGTCGCGCCCCATGCCGGTGAGCAGGCAGGCCACGACCTCACCGCCATAGACCTCGGCCAGCGAGCGAAAGAGCGCTGAAACCGAAGGACGCAGCCCGTTCTCGGGCGGGTCTCTGGCAAGAATAATCCTGGCGCCCTGCCCCAGCTTCATCTGAAAATCGTCGGGCGCGACATAGACATGTCCGGGAAGCAGGTACTCGGCCTGCGTGGCGATATGGATAGGCAGACTCGAGGACTGCGCCAGCCACTCGACGAAGCCCTGGATGAACCCGGCTGCCATGTGCTGGACGACCAATATCGGCACTGGGAAATCCTTAGGCAGCGCCGCGAGAATTCTCTGCAGCACGGGAGGGCCACCTGTCGAGGCACCGATGGCGACGGCGTTGACCTTGTTCAACGCGCGTCCGAGGTCAGGCACCTGAAGGAGAGGGGTCGCCACCCCACGCGCCCCTCGCGGCCAGCGCCGCACCACCTTGACTTCAGACATCAGCTTCACCGTCCGCACCAGGTCCCTGACCGTGGCCTCGTGGTCCGGATGACCCAGGCCCGCGGGGCGACGCAGCACGGCCAGCGCCCCCGCTTCCGTGGCGCGAAACGTCGTCGCCACCTCATGCGGGTCCGTGCTTCCGCTGACGATGACGATGGGCGTCGGATGCGTCTCCATGATCCGGCGCGTGGCCTCGATACCGTCCAGCTTCGGCATGTGGATATCCATCGTGATGACATCGGGCTGCCAACGCTCGGCGGCCGCTATGGCTTCTTCACCGTCATTCGCCGTGCCCACGACTAGGATGTCGGAATCCGAGCCGAGAATGTGCACGAGAAACTCGCGCACCACCGGCGAGTCCTCTACCACCAGAACCTTAATCAAGAGTATCGCCTCATCGGGGATTTCCATAATGCCTATGTCAATCGGTGCGCTGTTCAGATCAGCCGCTTTATGACCTCCAGCAGGTTGCTCTGGTCGAAGCTGCTTTTCACGATATACGCATTGGCGCCGACGTCAATACCGCGCTCGCGGTGTTCGCGAGAGGCGAGCGCCGTCACCAACACGATGGGCAAGTGCGACAACTGCTTGTCTGCTCGTACCTTGGCCGTGAGGTCGAGCCCGTCCATTCTCGGCATCTCCACATCCGACACGATCAAGTCGAATGCCCCGGTTTTCAGTGCGGTGTACGCGTCAACACCATCCACTGCGGTGCTCACCATGTAGCCTGCCGATTCCAGTATGTTCTTCAACAAGGCTCGCGAAGTGATCGAATCTTCCACCACCAAGATGGATTGCTTCGCCGTCTTCGCACGTTCCGAGGGCTTCTCGGCGAGACGCGCCGGCTGGCTGGATGCCGACTTCACCGCCGATTTCATCAAATCAAACACATTCAGCACCGGCACCACTTGGCCCGTCCCCAGAACGCTGGCTCCAGCAATATTGCGCACGCGCGCAAGTTGTCGCCCCAGACCCTTGACCAATACTTCTTGTTCCGCGAGTATGGCATCGACGCGAAAGGCGATGCGAGCGAGGCCTAGGCCAAGCACGACCACCTGCACTTTTTCCGCGGTATCGGCTGATGCTTTGCGCGGCATCTCTAGCATGTCGCTCAGCCAGACCAGCGAAACCGTCTGCCCATCGAGCGGGAGGGTTTCGCGGTTTTCCAGGGTCTGGATATCCAGGTCAGCCACTCGCGCCACACGTTCCACGCTGACTGCAGGAATGATGAACATCTGATCGGCCACATGAACGAGTATCCCCCGAAACGTGGCGAGCGTCAGCGGCAACACGATGCGGAAGCTTGTCCCGGCGTTCGGATGCGTCTCGATGGCGATAGTGCCGGAGAGCCGCTCGACCTTCTCTTGCACAATGGCGAGACCCAGCCCCCGCCCCGAGAGATCAGTGACCATGGGGCTGGTGGACACGCCGGAGCAGAATATCAGTGGCAGCAGTTCCCGTTCACCGAGCTTCTCCAGTTCATCGCTAGTTACCAGGCCGAGCCTGGCCGCCGCGACCTTGAGCTTCGCCACATCGATGCCTTTGCCGTCATCGGCGACGAGGATTTCGACCTTACTGCTATCCTTCTGAGACACGGCGATAGTGAGCGTTCCGTGCGTTGGCTTTGCCAGTTGTGCGCGCTCCGCTGGCTTCTCGATGCCATGGTCGATGCTGTTCCTGAGCAGATGGTTGAGCGGATCTTTCATCTCTTCGAGGATACGGCGGTCGATTTCGATCTCACCTCCGGAAATCACCAGGTCCAGCTGCTTGCCACGATCGCGAGCGAGCTCACGAGCCAAACGTGGAAATCCATCGAGAAGGGAGGAGAAGGGCAGCAGGTGCATCTGTTTCACGTCGTGAAGGAGATTTTCCACAATCCCACTCAGGCCGCGATAATCATGCTCGGCAGACCTTTGTAAGCGCGCCAGCCTATCCTCGACTCTTTTCAAGGTCAGGTTTTCCGCTTCCAGATACTCGAGCAGCTTCGTCAGTTCCCGCCGCCCTTTCTTTCCCTGTTGCGGCAGCGAGCGATCAAGCGAACGTAGGGCAGGCTGAACCTTGGCCCGCTCCTTTTTCCAGACTGCGAACACCGCAGCGGTTTCGCGCAGCTCGATGGCACGCTGCCCCGCTGCCAGCCGCGGCGCAAAGAGTTCTTCCGCTTGTCGCATCACCGCGTCGAGTTTCGCCGTATCTACCCTGATCGTCGCTGCACCCAGCGTGGCCGTCGCGGCGACCTCCGGCGCCGACGCGACCGTCCGATCCGGGATCTCCCTCGGAGGCGCTGCCTCCGGCGGCTCCCTCTTCACCCCGCCCGCCAGCGCATCGAGCCGGCGCATCAGCGCTGCCAACGCCGACTTGGGACTGCCGCTCCCAGGATCGGCGGCGAGCAGTGCCCCGAGAGTGTCAAGCGCCTGCTGGAGGAGATCGAAGAGTGCCGGCGAGGCTAAGACACGCTTGCCTTTCAAGGCAGCGAAGACACCCTCCAGCGAATGGCATAGCGACTCGATCTCGACGAGATTCACGGCCCGGGCCGCGCCCTTCAGGCTGTGCGCTTCCCTATAGATTCTCTCGACCGTTTCGGCCCAGAGTTCGCCTGCCGGCGTCTTTTCGAGATCGATGAGCCCCGAGGAGATCGCCGCAAGGTGTTCATCCGCCTCTATCCGGAAAATCGCGAGCAGCCTCTTTAGGAAATCGTTGTTCGTAGGCATGGCATTAATCCGTCATATCCTGTATTGCTCGAGGACCCTTATCAGCTTCTGTCCCAATTCGCTTAAATTGTGTGCCGCACTCTCGGCCTGTTTCGTGCCGCCGGCATTTTGCAGGCTGGCCTGCTTGATGCTGTTCATGGCCAGCGCCACCTGATCCATCCCCACCATCTGCTGCTGGCTTGAGGCGGCGATCTGGGTAGCCGCCTGGGCCGCCTCGCTGATACTGTCGGCGAGCAGCCGGATCGACTCGCCGGCCTCAGTCGTCTGCTTCATCCCCGCGTCCACCGCCTTGCTCCCCTGCTCGGCGGCCATCACCGCCGCACTGGTGGCCTTCTGAATGTCGCCCAGGATCGTTCGCACCTGCGCAGTCGCCTGCTTGGACTGCACCGCCAGACTCTTCATCTCCTGCGCCACCACGGCGAAGCCCTTGCCCTGCTCGCCGGCCTTGGCCGCCTCGATCGCGGCATTGACGGCGAGCAGATTGGACTGCTCCGTCAGATCGTTGACGCTGGCGATAATCTCCCCGATCGCCTGACTCTGCTCGGACAGGCTCACTATGCTCTCGGCGATCGACTCCATCTGCTCCTGGATGCGCTGCATCCCCTGGATGGAGCTCTCCACCGACTTGCACCCGGCCTGGGAGACCTGCGACACCTTTTGCGCGCTATCGGAGACATACTTCGCCTTCTGACTCGAGATCCCCGCCGCCTGCTTGACCTCCTCCACCGTGGCAGTGGTCTCGCTCACCGCACTGGCTGTTTCGGCAGCGCCGGCGGCAACCTGGCTCGTGGTGGCGAGAATCTCGCTCGACGAGGAGGCGAGCACGCTGACCCCTTCGAGGATCTCACGCATTATCCGCCGCTGCCTCTCGACCATGGTGCGGAACGCCAGGACGAGACCACCCACCTCGTCGCTGCGATTAATCTGTTCTACCTCGACGGAAAGATCGCCCGCAGCGACCCGATCGGCGGCAGCCGAGAGCAGGCGTAACGGTCCCGCGATCACCCATTCCAGCAACAGCGCCAGCAAGACGCCAGTCACCACCGTCGCAATTGCCACGAACAGGAAAATGCGAAACGCCTGGTTTGCCTGAAGGTCGGCCTGGGCTACAGCATGGCGCGCATCATCTTCCGAAGCCTGGCGCAACTCCACGGCGATGGCGCGCATTTTTTCACTACGTGGCTGTTGCACGCCGACCGCCAGTTGCTGGGCTTCGGCGATCTTGCCGGCGAGAATAAAGGGAACAATTTCGCCATCCTTGGTCTGGGTGAATGCCTTCTGAACGGATTTCAGCTCCTCAATCCGCGACAGTCGCTTGGGGTCGTTCTTGGCACGCTCCGGCAGTCCGGCCATGATCTGGTCAATCTGTTTCGCCTGTTCCACGACATCCTTTAGCAGGATCTCCTGTTCGGAGCTTTTTTTCGTCAGTTGCGCTTCCAGCATTTCAGCCCTGATACGGTTTTGCAGAGCGCCAAGAGTCACCAGATCGCGTACATTGGCGAAATTTTCTTGATAGAGGCGATCCTGAGATTTCTGGATGGTGGCGATGCCGCTGTATGCGGTTGCAATCACCCAAGCCATCAGCGCGAATATCAGACCGAAGCAGACGAACAGCTTGCCGCGCATAGACAGATCGAGAAACCATTTCATGTTTTTTCCTTATATGTGCTGCAATCCGCTGCCTTAATTCCTGCTCGGAGGAACCCTCGCTCATACCTGCTCCTGCACGATGATCGTCCCGTCCGCAAGCAGCTTCTCCGCATCGAGAAGAATCGTGCGGTCAGGGGTCACTCCCTTCAGATATTTCTCCCGAATGCCGGTGAGCGTAGGCAGGGACGGCTGAATTTCTGCCGCCGGGACACTGCGCACGCCAATGATGGCATCCGCCAGGACGCCGAAAAGCATGTTCGCCGACTGGAGCACGATAATCTTGTTGAGGTCGGTCAGTCCTTTTTCAGGAAGGCCGAAGAATTTCTTGATGTCGATGACGGACAGGATCTCTCCATGCAGGTTGACGATGCCGAGCACAAATGGCGGCGTGCACGGCAACGGCGTGAGATTTTCTAGAGAGCGGACCTCCCGGACATAGCGGGATGCTAGCGCATACCTTTCGTGCGCCAGGAGAAACTCCACCCACTCAAGCGCCACCGTGTCATCTGAGGCTTCTGATTTCCCGGGTTCACGTGCCAGCGTCCGAGCCCTGCTTCTCAGTATCCGTTGGGTCTCTTCGGCAGTAGGAGCCGACACGCTCTCCACGGCAACGCGGGCTGCCTCGAGACGTTGATGAACCTCGCGCCAGTCTATGGTGGCTTTTCGCTTCGTCGGTGGGGTTGAACTCATGGTTCCATCCTATTTATTCCCGCGGCAGACTCGCCAGAACCGACGTGATGATCTCTATCAACCGGCCCGCGGTGAGCCCCTCGGATTCCGGGAGTATCTCGTCATGCGCATGCGTACGCAGCATCGCCAGGGTATTCGCGAAGTGACGCTCGCCCTCCCGTCGCCGGCCCTGCGACAACTCGATATTCGCTAACGCGAATTGGGCGAGCACGAAGCCTGAATCGAGATAGAGGGCGCGTCTCAGAGAGCACACGGCGGCTTCTGCGTGGCCCTGCTCCTGCTCTATGCTGGCGAGCAAATAGTAGTGCGCCGGATTCAGCTTGTCTGCGGCAATCGCCCTTTCGCACCATTCCATCGCCTCCATGAGCCGGCCTTGGTTGGCACAGCGCCGCGCTGTGAGGCAGGCCTCTTCTCCGGCATCCCGATAAAGCGCTGGCATCTCAATCGGTTCAAGTACCGCAGCCAAGCCTGGCTCTGACGTGACTGTGGCCTCGCCATCGGGTTCAGAAGCGAACACTAGGGGCTTAACCACGATGGGTCGCTTGGCAGCTTCAAGCTTCCGGTAGATCACGGCGTCGGGGAATTCGACTGGCATGAACGAGGAAAATAGGGTATTCGATGTTTCCGTTGGACTGACGATCAGCCAGCCGCCATCGACGAGAGATCGATGAAAATTGCCGGAAACTCTCTTAACCCTCTCCGCATTGAAATACATCAGCACATTGCGACAAAAAATCACATCCATCGCATTGGTATTGCTCAGGAGCGATGGATAAACGTCGTCGGCAAGATTTAGGTAGGAAAAAGTCACCCTTGCTCTGATATGCGGGTGCAGTTCCAGTCGCCCGTCCTTCCTCTTCTTGAAGTAGCGCTCCTTGACCCATTCGGGCGTACCGCGGAACGACCATTCGCTGTAGATGCCTGCCGCCGCCTTGCGCAGGAAGCTCGGATTGATATCTGTCGCCAGAATAGTGACGTTCCACGCCATCGGGTTAGGGATCAGACTGTCGAGAAGCATGGCAATGGAGTAAGGCTCCTCGCCGGTGCAGCAGCCTGCACTCCAGATTCTCAGGCGTCGCTCGCCATCGCGCCGCAGGCGTAACAGCGCCGGCACGATATGCTCTCTGAAAACGTCGAGACTGCTTTTTTCGCGAAAAAAATAGGTTTCCCCGACAGTCAGGTGACTGGCCAGGACTTCGATATGATTTCTTTCCAGGGCCGCGGAAAGAAGCCAGCGGGCGCAGGATTCCGCATCCTCGAAGCCGAACTCCGAAGCCGCGGCGACAAGGCCCCGCTGCAGATCGCGCCAGCGCTCTTCCGGAAAATGCAGACCCAGGCGCGTGGCCACAAAATCGCTTAGGCCGGAAAGCAGCGGACGGGGAAGCGTGCACGGCGTATCCACCTTATGCGCGCTCCATCGCCAGGTGCAAGGCAGTCTCTTCTTCCAGCGAAAGAAACTTGTCTAGGTCATGAATTAGGATTAAGCCGTCATCGAGCTTCACCACGCCTTCGACATAGCGGAGCCCGGGAAGCAACTCCTGCACCGCTACAGTTTCCTGTTCGGCATATTCGAGCACACCGATCACGGCATCGACCATCAGCGCAACAGTCCATCGCTCCGTTCGTGCGATCAACATCTGGTCGCTCAGGGCAACTTCGTGCTCGGCAAGGCGAAAGCGCCGGCGCAGGTTGATCACCGGGATCAACCGCCCCTGCACATTAACTACGCCGAGAACGATGTCCGGTGCCTGCGGCAAGGAGGTGACTGCCACGGCACGCACGATATGCTCTACCGCGGACAGCGGCAGACCGTAGCGCTGATCGCCCAGGGCGAAGACGACAAGACGATCGCGCATCAAGGGAAGGAAGGGCTCTGATAGGCGCAGCCGGGGTCATCGACGATCAACAATTTCATGCCTGCTCCCTCCTATAACTGGGGATGGTACGCTCAACTTAACCCGCATTCCCAATATTTCATAGAATAGCGGGAATGCAGGAAGTGGGTTGTGTCTCAGTTTGAATGTAGCCGATTTTGACAAATATTGAATCTGCAAAAATATCAGGTAGTAAAAATCAACAGAGGAGAGTAGGATGATTTTAACTTGTCGATTTTGCGATTTTTTACAGCAAAAAATTGTATCTTCATCAAAGTGAAAAAATTCCTGATGGAAATTTTCTGATTTCCGGCACTGACTCTGTGTAGGAGAGATGCGAATAGTGTCGTTCAATGGTCTAATTTGCCCGGACACCTCGATAGGTAGAAAATCCACCATCCGAGGAGTCTTGAATGACAAGGCAACGCAGAAAATTCGATACCATTTTCAAACTGGATGTCGTGCGCATGATCAAGGAACAGGGGCTGAGCGTTCAACACGCCAGTGAGAGCATGAACTTGGTCAGAGTGCGATCCGACGCTGGGCGACGCAATATGAAGCCGAGCAAGGTGGGCAGCGTGGCATCGGCAATCCACTCACGGACGAACAACAACGCGTCCGCCAGCTTGAGCTGGAAAACCGCCAACTGCGCATGGATGTCGATATTTTAAAAAAGGCGTCGGCCTTCTTTGCCCTCGGGCTGAAATAAGTTATCAACTTGTCGACGAGCTGCAAAAAAAGGCCGTCCTTGTTGCGCACAGTTGCCGTGTCCCGGATGTGAGTCGCTCCGGTTTTTGTGAAGCCCGGCGCTTTTCGCAGACGGACCTCACAGTGCTCATCGTGGGAAAAAGCGGTGCCGGAATAGAGCTTTTCGCACAAGCGATCCACAATGAAAGCGCCCGCGCGGGGCAGCCCTTCGTCGCCCTGAACTGTGCGCCGCGTTTTCAGAGTCGCTGCTAGAGAGCGAGCTATTCGGATACGAGGAAGGCGCGTTTACCGGCTCACGTCGCGGCGGCAAGCGCGGTCTGTTCGAGACGGCTCACAAAGGCACCTTGTTCCTCGACGAAATCGGCGATATGCCGCTCTCATTGCAAACTCGCCTGCTTCGCGTCTTACAGGAGCACGAGATTACCCGAGTGGGCGGTACCGCCACTATACCCATCGACGTACGCGTTATCGCTGCCACGCATCAGCCCTTGCGGGAGATGATCGCCAAGCGCAGCTTCCGGCAGGACTTGTACTACCGCATCAACACACTGCGCCTGCCATTGCCCCCGTTACGAGAACGTTCCGACGACATTGCCATTCTTGCACAAACTCTGGTAGGACGATCCCTCAAACGGCTTGGGATCAAAATGAACATTCAACAGGTACTGGCGCCGCTTTTGCCTTATCTCTCCGCATATTCCTAGCCAGGCAACGTAAGGGAATTGGAGAATATTGCCGACCGTATTTCCGTGTTTTTGCTACAGTTTGATAGGCAGGAAGACATAGCTTATGACGGTCTTCGGAACGATTGCCCGGAATTATTTTTGCCCGATCACATTGACGTACACGGCGTCGTTGATCATCTAAAGATGCGCTTGGTGGGAATGCTAGAATTAACCGAAGGAAACCGCACTCTGGTGGCGCAAAAACTCGGAATCAGTCGATCGACAGTATGGAGATGGATGAAGGAACAAGAGGTTGGAAACGTACCGGAGCAGAATTAGGTTCGTGTCGCAACCACACGAACTTGCGTGAGTATGCTTGGTGTGCTGACTCTAAGGCGCTATGCGCGTTAACCGTGAGATTCCGAATCCACCTACGCAACGTAGAAACAAAAAGTATTTGCCCCCTGCATCTTGGCTCTGTACATGGCCACATCGGCGTTCCTGATCCAGGGCCACCGCATCAAAACTGATGAATTTTCAACACCTTACGTTTAGATACCCAAGACGTCAGCAAGATACTCATTGTTCAGACAGGCCTTCAAGCGCTTTTTTGGTAAGCTCCGTTTAAGAGGATTCAGTCGTAATAGATTCATCGCGATTTTCTTGACGATATTCATATTTTCTGGGGCATGATCGGTGCGTATGCGCGATGCATCCTCTTTGAACGTCATATCCAGACACCAGTGCAGGCGGTTTTCTATCTCCCAATGGCTTCGAATCGCCTGTGCCAATTTTTTCGAATCAGGGGCAAGCGAACTTATGTAGTACCGCTTTTCCGACGAAATTTCTCCGCCTGACTGCCGCAGGGATTCGACCATCGTCACGCTCTTCAAGCCAATCCATGCCTCGATATTTTCCCAATGGTCACAGGCCAACGCGACGCAACGACGCGTCTCGGCGCGGCCGTGTCCTTTTTCTTCAGTGCGATGCCCCCAGTTCGAAAAATCTTTGTAGTTACGCCATTCTGTTTCGTTAAAAAACTGCTTGACCTGTTTGCTCAATGTGCCCTGATTGCCTTTGAGCCCCAAGACGTAATCGGCGTCTTTGCCGACAATCGCTTTGGCGATCTCTTTCTGGCATCCCATGGCGTCGAGCGTGACGATGCTGCCTCGCAGATCCAGGGCCGCGATTAATTCCGGAATCGCGGTGATTTCATTGGACTTCTCTTCCGTCTTCACTTGCCCTAACGTCAGACCGTGATCGCACACGAACGCACTCACCACATGAATCGCTTGCTTGCCGCGCAGCCGCTGATGGGAGCCGCGCGCTGTTTTGCCGTCGATCGCGACGATCTGCCCGTCCAGGTTGGGACACAGTGTTCCCATCCACCTGATGAAGCACGTTTGAAATGTCGCGCTGTCCAATGCCGCAAATACCCGGCTAATCGTGTCATGCAAAGGAATGCCGTTTCTGACCTCGACATATTGCCTGAGCCACTCTTGCCTTTCCTTGCCCCATTCCTCGATCGACTCCCAGTCATCCATCCCGCAGAGGACCGCGCATAGCGTCAGAAATAAAATGTCGGTCAAGTTATGTGCCGTCCTCCCGATGACGCGCGGATCGCGCAGTCCTTCAAAGCACTCCTTTAATCCCTCAAAATCGACATCCACTTCCATCTCCGCTCCCCATGGAAAATGGAAAAGTAAACCTCATTTTTCTTTCGTTTACAACCCCTTATGTAAACCCTTGAAAGTAAACGAGTTTTGATGCGGTGGCCCTGGTCCAACAGCGGTGTATGTTTGTGCCGATCCAGCACCAACTCTACACTAAGAGAACACAAACTCAGCGCTAAAAATTGGTTTGTGTTGGCGTTGTGCTGGCGCGGTGCTAAGACCGCACAACGCCAGCACAACCCGACCACAAAATGGCGGGTATATGACCAGCCGAAAAATATTGTGATCGTCAACTGCCATGACGCCTTCCCGGCTCCATCACGCCCCCCGCCATCGCGCCATGTAACCCCCGTCTAACCCAATTTACGAAATGCTCCGATTTTTTACAGAAAACCACAAGGCAATTGGAGAACATGGCCTTCATAAGGGCTACTCGCCTAGCCGTTGTCGTATCAAATCGCTTGGCGATGCCATTCAGCGACACGCGTAAGCGGCTTTAATGGAACGACAGACGTGCCGTCTCAATGCTCAGGCGTACGACGACTGAGACGGCGGTCGCGGGCATTGCCCCACTCGCTATCAAATTCAGAAACGTGCACCATTTCACCGGCGCAATTGACGCTGTATTCCTTGAATACGATCTTCTCGTCGACATAAACATCGGGCGAGATGCGCGTGTATTCGAACAGCACGCTGCGCTGGTATCCAGTAAGATCAATCCGTCCCTTAACTCTTCTGAATCGGTCCCAATGTGAAAACCCATAAAATTGCAGTCATCGCCGGCGACGGCATCGGCAACGAAGTCATGCCGGAGGGTTTGCGCGTGCTAGAAGCCGCTGCACGCAAATTCAACATTGCGCTCGAGTTCACGACCATGGAGTGGGCCAACTGCGACTATTACCTCAAACACGGCCAGATGATGCCGGACGACTGGCGCCAGCGTCTCGACGGCATCGAGGCAATCTATTTCGGTGCCGCCGGCATGCCCCACCTGGTTCCGGACCACATTTCGCTATGGGGGTCGCTGATCAAGTTCCGCCGCAATTTCGACCAATACGTCAACCTGCGCCCGGTGCGCCTGATGCCTGGCGTACCGTGTCCGCTGGCCAACCGCAAGCCTGGCGACATCGACTTCTACGTCGTGCGCGAGAACACCGAGGGTGAATATTCCGCAGTGGGCGGAAAGATGTTCGACGATACCGACCGTGAGTTCGTGGTGCAGGATGCGGTCTTCACGCGCAAGGGTACCGACCGGATACTGAAGTACGCATTCGAGCTGGCGCGAAGCCGCCCGAAGAAGCACCTGACGTCGGCCACCAAATCGAACGGCATTTCCATCAGCATGCCGTATTGGGACGAGCGCGTCGAAGCGATGGCGCCGTCCTACGCCGACGTGCGCTGGGACAAATACCACATCGATATCCTGTGCGCGCGTTTTGTGCTCTCGCCGGAGCGCTTCGACGTGGTGGTGGCCTCGAATCTGTTCGGCGACATCCTATCCGACCTTGGCCCGGCCTGCACCGGCACCATCGGCATCGCACCGTCGGCCAACCTGAACCCGGATCGCACCTTCCCGTCATTGTTCGAACCGGTGCACGGCTCGGCACCCGACATTTTCGGCAAGAACATCGCCAATCCGATCGGCATGATCTGGTCCGGCGCGATGATGCTCGACTTCCTTGGCAACGGCGATACGAACTACACGGCCGCGCACGACGCGATCATGAAAGCGATCGAAACCGTGCTGGTGGAGGGGCCGAATACGCCTGACCTCGGTGGCAGCGGCAACACCACTGACATTGGCAAGGCGATTGCCGCCGCGCTTTGAGCGCATAGGCTTCGCCCCTGAACTACGCGCCGATCTCATCGGCTACCAGAGGCCTGATGGCGTGTTGGCTTTTTCGGCGATCGGGAAAATCGATTGGGCCGTGCGGGCGACCGTTTGCGTGCCCCGTGAGATTCTGAATTCACTTACGCTGTGTAGAAACAAAAAATATTTAGCCCCTGTATCTTGGCCCTATACATAGCCGCATCGGCGCGCCTGATCAGTTCGTCGGCCTCTTGCCCATCGTCAGGATAAAGGCTGATGCCGACGCTGCTTCTCACGCCAACTTGCCGACCTTCGAGCACCACCGGCCGTGACACGGCACCGAGGATTTTTGTCACGATAAGAGGGATGTTGTCCTTGGCGCTGATCTTCTCCAGAAGCACGACAAATTCGTCGCCGTCCAGGCGCGCCACTATATCTTCGGAGCGAACGCAGGCGTTGTTACGCCACGATCTGGAGCAGCTGGTCGCCGGCGTGGTGACCAACGGAATCATTGATTTGATCTTTTTGAAGTCGACCAGGTCGAGGAAGATCACTGCCAGTTTCGTGTTGTTACGCTGGGCATGAGAAATGGCGTGTGGCAGCCGGTCTTCCAGCAATACCCGGTTGGGCAGGCTGGTCAGCGCGTCGTGCTGGACCAGGAAACTCATCCGCTCTTCGACCGCCTTGCGATTGGTGATGTCGGAAAAAACCGAAACATAGTTGCAAATTTCTCCCGCATCGTCTTTCACCGCATTGATGGTGATCCATTCCACGAAGATTTCGCCGTCGCTGCGTCTGTTCCAGATTTCCCCCCGCCAGTGCCCGAACAGAGCAAGGCCCTTGTACATCGACTCATAGAAGGCGGCATCACGCCTGCCCGAAGCCAGGATTGATGGCTTCTTGCCAATCACCTGGTACGCCTGATAGCCGGTGATCATGGTAAGAGCCGGATTGACCGATACGATAAGCTGGTCAGCATCAGTCACGAATATACCTTCGTGGGTGCTTTCAAACACCGTGGCTGCCAGCCGCAAGTGCCTATTCGCAATCGCCAGGACCTCGTCCCGCTCCTTCAGCATTTCCTCCAATTCACGGATATATTCGCTCTCGATGTTGGCCAGGATATCGGCAAATGAAATCAAGCCCAGCAGGTCGCCGTCGTCATCGCTGACGCCAGATGGCGAATAATATGTTCGACGAATCGCTTGCGGGCCTGATAAAGGCTGGTGCTGGCCGGAATCGATATGAGCGGGAAAGTGGCCAGCTCACCGGCGGTGACGGCGGGCTGGCCTGAACCGATCAACTTCACCACATCGCGTTCGGTCAGGATGCCGTGACCGCCGTCCGGCGTCTCGATGACGATGGCGTCAAAGTTACCCCGTTGCATTTCCAAGATCACGCTCGAAGCCGGCATGGTGTACGGCAGAATCAGAAGCTTTCGGCCGAATACCGATTTCACGTCGCGCAGGGAAATGTAATACTGGATGCCCTGATTGAGCACGACGTCGGACTGCGAAACGATGCCCTTATGCTCGCCCGATTCGTCGATCACTAGAAAATGGCGGACATTCTCACGGCGAAAACGCAAGGCCGCCTCGCCGATGCTGGTGTCGATGTGGATGGTCATGACCGGCGAAGACATCAACCGGGAAATCGGCGATTGGCCCGACTCCGGAGTCGATAGGTCCAACGCGAGGGCGTCGCGCTCGGTCCAGATGCCGACTATCTTCCCTTGATCCTCGACCAGAATCGAACTACATTGCGCGTCGACCATTCTTCGCGCCGCCTCCGCAACCAGAGTCGCGGGGCCGCAAGTCAGCAGTGAGTGCAAACGATGCTTCTAAGCGTGATTTCGGATTGAGGCATTGCTTACTGTGTCCTTTGTAACCGCAGCGTAGAAGTAAAGTGTTCTGCTGACAATGATTTACTGGAGGACGCTGTTGTGATTGTCCGATGTGCTGAGCCACGGCCGTTACGCCACGCGGTGGGGGTAAAGCGCAACAATTCCTGGTGCATAGGCGGTCTGTTTGCATATGATTCGCAAAAGACAACTCATGATGGAATACTTTGATGAGATGTTTTTTGCCGACCAATTTTATTCTTTAGGGACAAATCCGTCCAGTTTGATGGGCTGTAAAATGTCCGCCAAAATTCCGACTTGCCCTCGCTAACGCGACAGAACATTAACCTTTCCTTCCTGTTCAATTACCGGCACCTGCATCGCTGGTGGCGTATTCCGGCTACGCTGGCTGCGCACAATGCCGTCGATCATCACCATGCCGATGCCAGGTAAATCCCCCAGTTGCACACTGTCCAGCAGATCTTTTCCCGCCGTATGCTGGGCACGATCCATGAAGACGAAATCCGCGCTTCGCCCCACTTCGATCAACCCGCAATCGAGATTGCGCATGCGTGCGGTATTACCTGTGGCAAAACAAAACGCGATTTCAGCCGGAATATCAGCCAGGCTCGACAGTTGTGCCACCATGCGCAGTATGCCAAGTGGCTGCACGCCAGACCCGGCAGGACCGTCGGTGCCGAGTATTACGCGATGCAGACACTTGAGCTCATGTGCATGACGCGCAGTCAGAATGGCAATCCGTTCGTTGCCGTTATGGACGATTTCAATGCCACGCGTCGATTGTTCGCACAGTTCGCACACATCGCGATAGGGCAACGACGTATGGCCGCCATTGATATGACCAATGATGTCCGCATCCGCTTCCAGCACCACGTCCTTGTCGATCAGGCCGGAGCCGGGGATTGAAGGGCCGCCGGTGTGGATCGTGCTTTGTATACCGTACTTGCGTGCCCAGGCAACCATCTCTTTGGCTTCGTAACCCGCCTTGACACTACCTAGACCCACTTCGCCGAGTAATTTAACACCGGACTCGGCCAGTTCCTTGAAATCGGATTCGACCATGCCCTTTTCGATGATCGGCGCACCGGCATGCACCTTGACACCGCTCGGCCGGAAATTCTCGAAGGCGCGCTGCGACGTGATCGCAAATGCCTTCAATCCAACGATGTCTTTCGGGCGCCCCGGATAATGCACTTCACCCGCCGAGATCATGGTCGTCACGCCGCCATGCAGCGACGAATCGATCCAGTTAGTTTGGTTTTGCCGCGGCGTCCAGTCGCCGGCTACCGGATGCACATGCGAATCGATCAGCCCAGGCGCGATCGCGGTGCCGCGACAGTCGATCACGGTACGCGCGCCTTCGATATCGCACTCCTTATACCGGCCGATCGCGACGATCCTGCCTTGGTTGACGATGATGGTGTCGGCATCCAGAATTGGCGCATCCAGATCGCCCGACAACATCAGACCGATATTTTTTATGACGACTTTTCCCGACTTTTCTTCGATTGCAGCAGTTGCCATGTAGTGTTCTCCTGATGCGGCAAAAGAGCGCCGCGTATGAATCATTTATCGATCGGTCAATCCGTGAATAACGTATCGCTTGCGACGCCAGTCAGACCGTCAGATAGGCCCGCCGCACGGCTTCGTTTTCCGCCAGTTCCTCGATCGATCCCTGAAAACGGATCTGCCCTTTTTCCAGCACATAGACACGGTCACTGACGAGTTCCGCAAAATGGACGTTCTGCTCGGACAGCAGGATCGATATTCCTTCATTCTTCAGTTCCAGAATCATTTGTGCCATCTGCTCGACAATCAGCGGCGCGACGCCTTCCGACGGCTCATCCAGCAACACTAGATACGGATTGCCCATCAGCGTGCGCGATACGGTCAGCATCTGCTGCTCGCCGCCGCTCATGCTGCCACCAGCACGATGTGGCATTTCACCGAGATTGGGAAACAGTGCAAATAGTCTCTCCCGGGTCCATTCTGGCATGCCAGTTCGCGCCGGCTGCTTGCCGACCTCAAGATTTTCCATTACGGTCAAATCGGTAAAGATGCGCCGGTCTTCCGGCACGAACCCCATTCCGAGCCGTGAAATCCGGTACGGGTCCATGGCGGTGATGTCGTGCCCCATGAATTGGATGTTGCCGCGCTTGTTGTCGAGCAGCCCCATCACGGCCTTCATCGTGGTTGATTTGCCAGCGCCGTTGCGCCCCATCAATGCGACCACTTCACCGCGTTTGACTTCGAGCGACACGTCGAAAAGGATATGCGCGCGGCCGTAGAACGCATTCAGCTTGTCTATCTTCAGCATCACGTCCTTCATGCGGCCGCCCTTTTTTTCTCGAAGGTCTTACCAGTACCGAAGTACACTTCTTTCACCTTCGGATGATTGCGTATCATCTCGGCACTGCCTTCTGCAATCAGTTTTCCGCGCGCCAGAACGATCATCCGGTCGGCATAGGAAAACACCACATCCATGCTGTGCTCGGTAAATAGTACGGCCATGTTGCGTTCGATCACCAGCTTCTTGGTGAGCGCCATTAAGTCGTTGCGTTCCTGCGGCGCCATGCCGGCGGTAGGCTCATCCATCAGCAGCAGCTTCGGATTGTTGGCCAGTGCAATCGCCAGCTCGACCCGCTTGACGTCGCCATACGCCAACACGCTGCAGGGCCGTTCCGCCTGCGCTGCCATCCCGACTTGCGCCAGCAGGTCGATCGCTTCATTGCGATAATGGCTGGCAGCCGACTTCCAAAACCCGAATAACTTCCTCTCGCGCGACAACAGCGCCATCTGCACGTTTTCCACAACCGTCATCGAACCGAACGTGGCGGCGATCTGGAACGTCCGCCCGACGCCGAGGCGCCAGATTTTGCGCGGCTGCATACCGATCAATTCATGGCCGTCAAACATGATCGATCCGTGCGTGGGACGCAACTGACCGTTAACCATGTTGAAACAAGTCGACTTGCCGGCACCGTTCGGTCCCAACAGCGCCAGCAACTGGCCGGCTGGGAGATCAAAGGAAACATCGTCCACCGCGATGACACCGCCGAATGATTTTGAAATATTTTTGACTTGCAGCAGGCTCATGCGCGAGATTCCTCTTTTTCGAAACGACTGCGAATGAAACCGACAATGCCTTGCGGGAAAGCCAGCACCAAGATCAGGATCGTGACGCCGAGCAGCGCCCGCCAATATTCCGTCTGCTGAGCCAGCACATCATGCAGCCAGGTAAAAACGACACTACCGACGATCGGACCGGCCAGCGTCTGCAAGCCGCCAAGCAATACCATCACCAGTCCATCGACCGAGTGGCTGATGCTCATCGTCTCAGGAGAAATGCTTCCCTTGGAAAAGGAATACAGTGCGCCGGCCATGCCGCAGAACAGGCCGGCTAGCACGAACGCGATCCATTGCATGCGCTTGACATCGATACCGATCGCATCGCTGCGCAGAAAGGAATCACGACCGGCCCGCATCGCATAACCGAACGGCGAAAACAGAATTCGGCGCATCAGCAGTACACCGGCCACGGTGAAGGCGAGTGTCAGATAGTAATATGCCGATTTATCTGCCAGCCAGGGTGCCGGCCAGATGCCGAACAGACCATTGCTGCCACCGGTAACTTCTTCCCACTGATAGGCGATCGACCAGACGATTTGCGAAAAGGCGAGCGTCAGCATGGCCAGATACACGCCGGACAGGCGCACGCAAAACCAACCGAACAACAGCGCGCCCAATCCCGCTACCAAAGGCGCGAGTACCAGTGACAATTCCATCGGCATCGCCAACGCCTTGAAAAACAATGCAGCTCCATATGCACCAAGACCGAAATACGCAGCATGTCCGAATGAATGCATGCCCGCCGGCCCCATGATGAAATGCAGGCTGGTTGCAAACAGTACGGCAACCAGCAAATCGATCGCCAGAACCAGCGCATACGGATAACTGGTATTCAGCAATGGCAGCAGCAATAGGATCGCGAGTGTCACCCATGTCAGCTTCTTGAGCAGCCCACTGGCCGGACGCAACGGCATTTCGATTTCAGTGACATTGCGGCTGATGGCTTGCGGCCGTCCGAGTAATCCCCACGGACGCACCACCAGTACCACCGCCATGATCAGAAACTCCACCACCAGCGTCAGTTTTGAAAACGAAAACATGATGCCAAACAGATGGATGGTACCGATGCTGGCGCAGATGGCCTTGGTTTCGGCAATGATCAGTGCTGCCAAATAAGCGCCTGGAATACTGCCCATACCACCGACCACTACCACAACAAAGGCATCTCCAATAGTTTGCAGGTCGAGAGTCAAATTGGCCGGTTCGTTCGGAATCTGTACCGCACCGCCCAAGCCTGCCAGAAAAGCACCGAGAGCAAACACGCTGGTAAATAGCCAGGCCTGGTTGACGCCAAGCGCGCCAACCATCTCACGATCTTGGGTCGCAGCCCGGATCAATGTGCCCCAGCGGGTACGCGTCAGCAGCAGCCACAGCAAAGCGAGCACCACGGGGCCGATGCAGATCAGCACCAGATTGTATTGAGGAAACTCATGTCCAAGGATGCGCACCGCACCCGTCAATCCCGGGGCGCGCGGCCCGAGCATATCTTCTGCACCCCAGATGTAGAGCGCCGCATCCTTGATCACCAGCACCAGTGCAAACGTAGCGAGCAACTGGAAAAGTTCGGGCGCACGGTAAATGCGGCGCAACAGCACGATCTCGATGATCGCACCCAATATGCCGGTCACTACCGCAGCCAGCAGCACGCCGCTCCAGAAATCCAGACCGCTGCTACCCAGAAAATGGATGATCGAATAGGCGATGTATAAGCCCAGCATGTAAAGCGAGCCATGCGCAAAATTGACCACGCGCGTAACGCCGAAAATGAGCGACAGTCCGGCGGCGACCAGAAACAGCGTCGATGCGCCGGCCAAACCATTCAGCAACTGCACGAGAAAGCTGGAAAGAGTCATGAAGGTGAGCGCATTATCGAATCAAATAAAGTTCAGTAGAATTCGTCAAGCGCCGAGTCGGCAAGTGACGGTATTGATTGCTGGGCGGTTCCATGTTTATCGGTGTGCAATCTGACACTTCCTGCCACAAACAGCGTGCCGATGATCCGCCTGCGGCAGGATGCGGATCATCGGCGACACTGCCGCTCAGTTCGCCGGGCGCAATGCCTTCACTTCGGCGTCGGATGGCTGGACTTTTGCGCCATCCACGAAATGGTAATTGACCATTACGCCCTTGCCATCCTTGAGCGCCAGGCGCCCGACGTAAGCACCCATTGTCGACTGGTGATCCTGTGCACGATAGGTGATCCGGCCGAGCGGGGTTTCAACCGGCAAACCTTCGAAAGCCTTTACCAGTTTTTCGGTATTAGTAGAGCCGGCCTTCTTGATGCCGGTTGCGAGCGACATGATTGCCGAATAACCGACTACCGAGCCGAGTCGCGGATAGTCGCTGAATTTCTTTTGGTAGGCTGCGTAGAATGCCTTATGCTCCGGCGTATCAATACCGTACCATGGATAACCGGTGACGTACCAGTTTGCTGGCGTTTCATCCTTCAGCGGATCGAGGTACTCCGGTTCGCCCGATAACAGGCTCACTACTTCGCGTCCCTTGAACAAGCCGCGCGTATTGCCTTCGCG
>DHXL01000384.1:47420-56822 GCA_002415335.1 Oxalobacteraceae bacterium UBA5157 | reverse complement strand
AGCGCCTGCGCCAGCAATTCCTTCTTCAGGTTCGGGAAATGGACATCGACGATTTGCTGCATCGTGTCTTTGTCGGGGAACTTGATGTAATGGAAGAAGCAACGGCGCAGGAATGCATCGGGCAATTCCTTTTCGTTGTTGGAGGTAATGATCACCAGCGGGCGATGCTTGGCACTCACCATTTCGCGCGTCTCGTAGACGTAGAACTCCATGCGGTCGAGTTCGCGCAGCAAGTCGTTTGGAAACTCGATGTCGGCCTTGTCGATTTCATCGATCAACAGCACGACTTGTTCCTCCGCAGTGAACGCCTGCCATAGCACGCCCTTGACGATGTAGTTGTGGATATCCTTGACCCGCTCCTCGCCCAATTGCGAATCGCGCAGCCGCGACACCGCATCGTACTCGTACAAGCCTTGCTGCGCCTTGGTGGTCGATTTGATGTGCCATTGCAATAGCGGCATATCGAGTGCGGCGGCGACTTCCTCGGCCAGCATGGTCTTGCCGGTACCCGGTTCGCCTTTGATGAGCAGCGGACGTTGCAATGTCAAAGCGGCATTGACTGCCAGTTTAAGATCGCCGGTGGCAACGTAACTTTGGGAACCTTCGAAGCGGGATTGGTGTCGCATGGCCTGTGTCATCAAGAAGAAAATGAATTCCAGTATAAACGAGAACTAGTTTGCAAGTGACAAGCCCACCGGCGTGTCGCATTGGACTGGTCGTCATTCAATAAATCCGCTGGATAATGGTCACCCCTATGAAAATCTTCTGGCTTCGAGCCTGGGCCGTATGGCGCCGCTTTCGCCGCGGTGCGACACACCGGCACGCACGCGACGTGCAATATTCCTCTCAAGTCGAATCGCTGATGCGGCGCGCTAATCCATTCGCGGGCTGGAACGAGCGCGCCAACTGGATGATTGATGTCGCCGACTGGTTGCGGCGTGAACCGAAGGTTTCTCTGCTTGAGGCAGGTGCCTGGCGCCGCGCCAAACAGCAGCGCACACGGTTATTGCTGAATTGGCTAGACGCGCACCGCGAGACGCGGCGTGTGGTGCAAAAAACGATACAGAAAACATTGCGTGAAGCGGTCGGGCCCGAACTGTTTTGCGCGACCGGCTTGCCGCATGAACCGGCATTTTTCAGCGAGCTGGTTGAGCGCACGATCAAGTTGATCCTGCCAAAGCCGCCGGCACAGCTTGATATTTCGATGCTGTTTACGGCGATGTTTCCGGATCCGTCCGATGCGGAATGGCTGCTCGGGCTCGATCGCCAGACCTTGTCGCGGGTCTGGAAATTAAGTGCCGATTCCGCTATTGCCCACGCGTATCAGCAGCAGATCGATGAGGCCCTGTTGCATCTCGTCACCAGCATTGTGTCGGTCGGCATCGGTCCGGCTTTTCGCCGACGTCTGGGCGCACGCACGCCCTTGCAGGCGACGCCTTTCATGGTGCTGCGCCGCGAGCTCGAAAATCTGTTGATGACGAATGTACAGCATGAAGGCGCCGTGCGCAGCGTGCGCATGCTGATCGCCGTATGCCAGGCGCAGACCGATAAGATCTATGAACATCTGGATGAGTTCGGCGTGTCGGTGGGACTGGTCTATCACGTCGAACGCATGCGCGCGCAGCTGGCGCGGATGGCGGCGCTGATCGAGCTACGCGCCGCCGCACACGGCGCGCAAGGAGTGGCCCAGGTCCAGTCGCTGCTGGCCGAACTGATTGTGGCGCATCACCATCGATCCTCGGTGCCGCGTTTGGTCGGGCGCAGCTTCTCGCTGCTGGCGCGCAAGATGGTGGAGCGCAACGCCGATCACGGCGAGCGATACGTGGCGCGCGATCGCGCTGAATACCGTGCGATGCTGCATGCGGGCTATCGCGGCGGCTTCATCGTGGCCTTCACCGCGCTCGGCAAATCGGCCTTGTCGTCGCTAGGCCTGGCGCGCTTTTTCGAAGGCGTATTCGCATCGTTGAATTTCACGGCCGGCTTCCTCACCATTTCCGCGATGGGCGGCGTGCTGGCTGCCAAGCAACCGGCGGTGACCGCGCCGGCACTGGCGGCAAAAATGAGCGCGCTCGGCACCGCGGACGGCCTGCGCGCGCTGTTGCAGGAAACAACCTGGCTGCTGCGTTCACAGGCCGCAGCGGTGTTCGGTAACCTGATCGCAGTGGTGCCGACCATGGCGCTATTGGCGTGGGCGGTGACGGCCTTGTTCGGCGCCCCGCTGGAGGCGCCCGGCAAGGCGCATGCGGCCATCGGCGCATTGTCGATGCTGGGTGCGACCCCGCTGTTTGCCGCGTTCACCGGTGTGTTGCTGTGGTTGTCAAGCCTGGCCGCCGGTTTCGCCGATAACTGGTTTGCATTGCGACGCTTGCGTGAGGCGCTGGCGCATCATCGGCGCCTGGTGCATGCGCTGGGGGCGGCACGCACCCGGCGCTGGGCGACATGGCTGGAGCGCCATGTCGCCGCCATCGCCGGCAACGTATCGCTCGCCGTGTGCTTGGGCATGACGCCGGTGCTGGCGCAATTTTTCGGCCTGCCGCTGGAGGTGCGGCACGTGACGCTATCGAGCGCGACCCTGGTCGCGGCGGCTTGCAGCCTAGGCTGGCCGGCGCTGGCAACGCCTGACTTCTGGCTGGCGGCGGGCGGGGTGGCGTTGACCGCCTTGTTGAATGTCGGCGTCGCATTTGCGTGCGCGCTATCGCTGGCATGGCGTGCAAGGGAAGTGCCGCCCCGCATCAGACGTTTGTTCGTGCGCTCGCTGCTGCGGCGTTTGTCTGCCGCGCCGGCTGCTTTCCTGTTTGCCCGGCGGGCTGATTTCGCGCGCGAGGGGGTTGCCGAGACATTAGCGGCCCAGACGCCGGTGCCTGAGGCTAAGCCGCTGAAAAGCCGTCGCTCGTGATGCGCGGAGGACCATTCTGCGTCAGGTTGGACTGCCGGGCTTTTTCGGGTAGAATCAACCGCTTTTGGTGTGGCTGCGCAATTTTCGCGTCCTTGCGGCGTGATTCTGGCGGTTCCCCGCGCCAAGTCGGTTTCGCCCTACTTACCCCTGCTATCATGAAAAAAATCTTTGCACTTCTCGCGCTTGCGGGCACTGCCCACCTCGCCGCCGCCGCGGACGTGGTCGGAAACGCCGAAGCAGCCAAAAACAAGATTGCCACGTGCATCGGTTGCCATGGCATTCCCGGCTACAAGTCGACTTTCCCCGAAGTTTACCAAGTGCCGATGATCGGCGGACAGTCGAGAAAGTACATTGAGAACGCACTCAAGGAATATCGGCAAGGCGAGCGCAATCATCCCACTATGCGCGGGGTCGCGGGCAGTTTGACGGATCAGGATATTGCCGATCTCGCCGCCTACTACTCGCAGCAAAAATAAGGGAAGCACACGATGAAAACAATTCTCGCAGCAGCGGTGGCGCTGATCGCGTCCGCGGTATCGTTCAATGCAGCGGCGTCCGGCAATATCGAAGCCGGCAAGGCAGCAACCGTAAAATTCAATTGCATGGCTTGCCACGGCAAGGATTTCAAGAGCCCGATCGATCCGTCCTATCCGAAACTCGCGGGTCAGCACCAGGATTATCTGGCGCACGCTTTGACCGCCTATCAGCGCGGCGCGGACGGCCCCAACGGCCGCGGCAACCCGATCATGGGCGCGCAGGTCAAGCCGTTGTCGCGGCAGGACATCCTTGACATTGCCGCTTACTTGCACAGTCTTCCAGGCAGCCTGGTACTAGAAAAATAGAGAGTCTTGCATGAGTCGATGAAAGCCACGCCTTGCGCGTGGCTTTTTTTATCCGGGCCCAGCGCAAGCTCGTTTTTATCCGGATCCCGCGCAATCGCTTGCGAACCGGTCAGCGCCGCTTCACGCATTCGACATAGGCGGCGCCATCGGGCGGCAAGCCGCTGCGCTGCGACGCCCAGATCATTTCGCCCAGGCATTCCATGATCTGATGGTGCGCCTCGTGTTCGGAATCGAGTCGTCGCGCGAGGCTCAGGAACGCTGCGCGTATGCCTGGCGGCTGATCGATCGATATTTGTTCCGTGATCGACAAATGCATCGACAGATGCAGAAAAGGGTTGCCCGCGCCATTCTCGACCGAATAGTCGGCCGCCAGCGCGGCGTCGATGTCGGCCAGTGCATTCGCGTATTCCGGGTGCTGCACGGTCCAGTCGCGCGCAATCGCCTCCAGCGGTGTCAGGATTTCATTGGCGCGGTATTTGCGATAGGTCTCGCAAAAGAACCGCCGCACATCGTGCTGAGATGGATTAAACATCGCATTGGGGAAAAAGGTCGACAGTCAGGTTCTCATTGTCCCACAAGGGGACTCCGACTTGCTATCCGCTAAAGCGAATGCAAGATCGTATGAGCGACGCCGGATTTACTTGATGCGTCACGGCAGCGTGACCTATTTCGATGTTTCGGGAAAACCGTTTTCGCCGGAACAGGTGCCATTGAATGAACGAGGCCGCGCGCAGGCCACCGCAGCGGGTCAGGTGTTTGCCCTTGAGAAAATCCATTTCGACCGCGTCATCGTATCCGGCTTGCCGCGTACCGTCGAAACCGCAGCCTGCGTGCTGGCGGAAACCGGTCAGCGCATCGACCCGGAGCATTGGCCGGAACTGGAGGAGCTGCGGGGCGGCAAACTGGCATTGATACCGGACCATGCGCTGGGGGATGCCTTCGTCGGCGCGTTTGCAGGGGTGGTGCCGGAGCACAAACAATTCCTCGGCGGCGAGTCGATCGGCCAGCTGCTGGATCGGATTTATCCCGGAATCGACAAGCTGCGCGCCGATCCGACTTGGGATACCGTGTTACTGGTACTGCACGGCGGTGTCAATCGCGCCATCCTGTCGTACGCGCTGACCGGGCAACGTCTGTTCCTCGGTAATCTGGCACAAACCGCCGGCTGCATCAATGCGCTCGACGTCGGCTCCGAACAGGGCGATTGGGTGGTGCGCATCGTCAATTATTCTCCGCCGTCACGCTTGCAGGACGAAACGCGCGCCACCACGATGGAGACGCTGTTGAACCAGTACCGGAAGTCTCGCGGCATGTGAACAATCGTGCCGGCCTGCGTGCTTGCAGCAGCGCGGGCGTCCCCCTCATTTTCACGCCCCCAAGAGGGTCGTTTCAGAAAAAAGAAGAATAATACACGGTGAGCCCGTTTCAATGATCCGGCTGGTCGGGTGATGGCGAGTTCACGCGACTTATTAACCTCGCCTCTTGCATTTTTCAGTCTCCCTGATAAGATAGTAATTGATTACTATCTTCCATGAGACATTTATGAACATGCATTCAAAACATCTACCGGCTGATGAGCGGCGGGCAGTGACGATTGAGGCTGTAGTCGATCTGGCAGGCACCCAGAACCCGAGCGAGATCACGACTGCTGCGATCGCCAAGCACATGAACCTGACGCAGGGCGCTTTGTTTCGGCACTTCCCCAACAAAGACGCCATCTGGAAAGCGGTCATGGAGTGGGTGGCGGAACAACTCCTCGCCCGAATCGACCGATCAGCACAGGGAGTCGACTCCCCATTGGCGGCCATGGAGGCCATGTTCATGAGTCACGTCGAGTTCGTGGCCGAGCATCCGGGTGTCCCCAGGATGATGTTTGGCGAGCTTCAGCGTGCCGAACAGACGCCGGCGAAGCTGATGGTACAAAATCTGATCCAGCGTTATGGCGAGCGCTTGAATCGCCTCATCGAGAAGGGCAAGGCGAACGGCGAGTTGTCCCCCACGCTGGATGCCGAGGCGGCGGCGACCCTGTTCATTGGCACTATTCAAGGCATGGTCATGCAATCACTGCTGGCCGGCGACGTGAAACGCATACACAACGATGCGCCACGGGTATTTGCGATTTATCGGCGAGGCATCGGGAGCGCGCAATGAAACGCCTGCCTTTGCAGAGTCGCACCCTGGCGCTCCTGGCGGCCGTCATTCCGCTGCTTGCGCTTTTTGTCTATGTCGGCCTGCGCTCCGGACCGCTGGCGCCTGTGGCCGTAACAGTTGTCCAAGTGGAGTCGCGTGCGATCACACCGGCACTGTTCGGTATCGGCACCGTCGACGCGCGCTACACGTACAAGATCGGCCCCACGGTTGCCGGGCGCGTGAAACGGCTGGATGTGCATGTGGGTGATCGCGTGAAGGCTGGGCAGGTGCTTGGAGAGATGGACCCCGTCGATCTCGATGATCGCGTTCGATCCCAGGAGTCGGCATTCAAGCGTGCGCAAGCGACGCTACGCGAGGCGATGGCGCGGCAAGCCTATGCCGAAACCCAGGCACGACGCTATGAGCAACTATTCGCTGTACGTTCAACGAGCGAGGAGATCGTCACCACCAAGCGGCAGGAACTGCAAATTGCCGACGCCTCCCTATCGGGTGTACGGGACGACCTTGCCCGCGCCCGCTCCGATCGCGATGCGCTGCTAGCGCAACGAAGCAATCTGCGCCTGATCGCACCGGTTGATGGCGTAGTCGCCGTACGCGATGCCGATCCGGGCACGACCATTGTCGCGGGCCAGTCCGTGGTGGAGGTAATCGATCCCAAAAGCTTGTGGATCAACGTTCGCTTCGACCAGATCAGCGCATCGGGGCTTGCAGCCGATTTGCCCGCGCGCATCGCGCTACGTTCGCGCAGTGGCCAACTGCTGAAAGGGCACATGCTGCGGGTGGAGCCGAAGGCGGACGCGGTGACCGAGGAGACGCTGACAAAAGTGATCTTCGACAACCCGCCTGTGCCATTGCCGCCGGTCGGGGAGCTCGCCGAAGTCACGGTTGATTTGCCGGTCCTTCCGACTAATCCGGTGATTCCAAACGCGGCTGTGCGTCGTGACGGCGACAAAGCGGGCGTCTGGCAGATCGTGGATGGCGATCTGCACTTCGCGCCGATCAAGCTCGGCGCCTCTGATCTTGATGGTCGCGTGCAGGTGCGCGAAGGACTCAAGGATGGCGACCGGGTCGTGGTCTACAGCGAAAAGGCACTCGGCACGCGCAGCCGGATCCATGTTGTTGAGCATATTCCGGGAGTATCTCCATGATCAGCCTGGCTGGCCGCGACATTCTCCATACATGGGGAAAGTTCGTATTCACCGGTATCGGTTTGGGGTTGCTCATTGGCGTAACCCTCACCATGGCCGGTGTCTACCGAGGCATGGTGGACGATGGCAAGGCACTACTTGACAACAGTGGTGCCGATCTTTGGGTGGTGCAAAAAGACACTCTCGGTCCTTACGCGGAATCGTCCAACCTCAACGATGACGCGTATCGCGCAATCCTCTCCATGCCGGGAATCGCCCGTGCCGCGAATGTGACGTACATGACCACGCAGGTTCGAAAAAACGAGAGCGATGTACGTGCCATGGTGGTCGGCATCGCACCCGGCGACGCGGGGGCCACGCCTGGATGGCCGCCCTATCTTGTGGCGGGACGTCAGATCACGCGCGGCCACTACGAGGCGGTGGCCGACATCGCCTCCGGTTTCAAACTCGGGGATCGTCTCACGATCCGCCGCAATCACTACGCCGTCGTGGGATTGACCCGGCGTATGGTGTCCTCCAGCGGCGACCCAATGGTGTTCATCCCGCTCAAGGACGCGCAGGAAGCACAGTTCCTCAAAGACAACGATGCCATTCGACAGAGTCGCCGTCGTACCGAGGCCAACCCCGCTTTCAACCGGCCCGGCGTACCCGGCCTGCTAGATTCCGTGATCGCCTCGCAAACTACAAACGCATTCGTCAATGCCGTGCTGGTCACGCTGAAGCCTGGTTATGCGCCAGACGAGGTAGCCGAATCCATACGCCGCTGGAAGCGCCTGACGGCCTACACCCGGTCGCAGATGGAGAGCATCCTCGTCGGCAAGCTGATCGCCACTTCAGCCAAGCAGATCGGTATGTTTCTGGTGATTCTGGCCATCGTCAGCGCAGCCATCGTTGCGTTCATCATCTACAGCTTGACCATGGACAAGATCCGCGAGATCGCGGTCTTGAAACTTATCGGCACGCGCAACCGCACCATCGCCGCGATGATCATGCAGCAGGCGCTTGCGCTGGGCGCGATCGGCTTTGTGGTCGGCAAGATCACTGCAACCTTCGCGGCGCCGCTGTTCCCCAAGTATGTGCTACTCATACCGCAGGATTCCATCGTGGGCTTTTTTGGCGTACTGGCGATCTGCGTGCTGGCCAGCTTCGTCGCCATTCGCATGGCGCTCAAGGTCGACCCGGCCGAAGCCATTGGAGGTTGAGATGAATAGCAAAGGCATTCGCATCGAAGGGTTGAGAAAACGCTACGGCTCGGGCGATACAGCCGTCGATGCCTTGAAAGGCGTGGACATGCTGGTGGCGCCAGGCGAGGTGGTGGGCCTTATCGGGCCATCCGGCTCAGGCAAGAGCACTCTGCTCAAATGCTTGGGGGCCGTGATCGATCCGACCGCCGGACGCATGACGCTGGGCGATGAGGTGATTTACGACGATGACTGGAAAGTGCGCGACCTGCGCGCGCTGCGGCGCGACAAGATCGGTTTCGTGTTCCAGGCACCGTACCTGATTCCATTTCTTGATGTCACCGACAACGTCGCGCTGCTGCCCATGCTGGCCGGCGTCCGTAACGGTGAGGCGCGTTCCAAAGCGCTGGATCTGCTCACCGCCCTGGACGTGCAACACCGCGCCCGCGCCATGCCGTCGCAACTCTCCGGCGGCGAGCAGCAGCGCGTGGCTATCGCCCGAGGATTGGTCAACCGTCCGCCCGTGATCCTGGCGGACGAACCAACCGCACCGCTCGACAGCGAACGGGCAATGGCTGTCATCCGAATTTTGAACGACATGGCGCGCAAATTCGAGACGGCGATCATCGTTGTCACCCATGACGAAAAAATTATCCCGACCTTCAAGCGCATCTACCACATTCGTGATGGCGTGACCCATGAGGAAGCTGGTGAAGGACGGGGGTTCGAATAGACGCCAGGCTTCTATCGATACCGAAATCTGCAATTCATTAATGAACAGCGAGGAGTAATCATGGCAACACAAAAAAAAGGCAGCGTCTGGATCAGGGTGATTTCTTTAGTCGCCGTGGGTTTCGGTGTGCTAACCATCAAGGAAGGCGGCACGATTCTGTTTGGCGACGAGGCAGCGCGCACCGCTGCCGGAAATTATGTGCAGTTCGTGCTCTGGTTCAACTTTGTAGCCGGATTCGCATATGTCATCGCCGGTGGCGGGCTGTGGATGCAGCAGCGCTGGGCCGCATGGCTGGCCGTCGCCATAGTAGCAGCGACGACGCTCACGTTCGTCGCTTTTGGCGCACATGTGTATTCCGGAGGCCTCTACGAACACCGCACGGTAATCGCCATGAGTATTCGCACGCTGGTGTGGGCCGTAATCGCGACCGTTGCCTGGCACCAGCTGTTGC
>DHXL01000384.1:33489-47256 GCA_002415335.1 Oxalobacteraceae bacterium UBA5157 | reverse complement strand
ATTTGCGAAGAGCCTCACTATCCGTGGCGCGCGGAGGAAAAATGCTTCATCGAGCGCCGCCTGTCGGTGAAAAGTTGCGCATCCTGTCGTTCGTCGGGGTCGATGCGGCCAAGTTCAAAAGATACGACGAAAAAACGCATCACGCAGCGCGCACATTGGAAGCGGGCGCTGCACGTAACAATGGAACCGACGTGATTGCGGGTTTTGCGAACCTGCAAAACAGTTGCCTGGCCTGCCATCAGAGTTTTCGCAAATCGTTCGTGGAGAATTTTTATGGGAAAAGCTGAGGTAGTGTTCAGGCCTGGCGTTGATGGTACGAAAGCCGACCATTCCCCTAGTCGGGTGCTCACGGTTCTTATCCTCTCCGGATTGCTGGCCGGCTGTGCAGCCGGCCCCGATTTCAGACGGCCGGCGGCCCCCGATGTACCCAGCTACACTGTGGCCCCTTTGCCGGAAGAAACTGCATCCGCACCGACCTCCCAGGGCGAAGCACAGCACTTCGGCATGGTGGCGCGCGTGAGCGCGCAGTGGTGGCATAGCATGGGTTCCTCCAACCTGGACGCACTCATTGAGCAGGCACTTCAAGCCAACCCAACACTGGCTGTAGCTAAGGCTACCTTGCGGCAGGCGCAGGAAATCTATTCGGCGCAGGCAGGATCGACGCTCTATCCCCAGGTTGATGCCGGCATCGGCGCCCAGCGTCAACGTCTGAATCCCAGCACCTTGGGGCAAGCCGGCGACGCGCGGGAATTCAGTCTGTATAGCGCCAGTATCGGCGTGCATTACCAACTCGACCCGGCTGGCGGAAACCGCCGTGCGTTGGAAGCTCTGGCCGCCCGCACCGAGTATCGGCGCCACGAACTGGAAGGTGCGCGGCTGATCTTGGCGGCGAACATCGTTACCGCCGCCATCACCCAAGCCAGGATTGCCGGACAAATCCATTCCACGCAGGCCATCCTTCGCGCCCAGGATGAACAACTGCAACTGTCCCGAGAGCGAGTGCGCCTCGGTCTGTCTGCGCCAGACGACGTACTGGCCTTGCAGGCTCAGGTGGAGCAGACCCGCGCTGGACTTCCCCTGCTGCGCAAACAGCTCCAGCAGAACGAACACCTGTTGGCCGTGCTCGCCGGCCGCATGCCGGGCGCGGGAGGCTTACCAAGCTTCACCCTGCGGGAGTTTACCCTTCCGCTCGATCTGCCGCTCGTCTTGCCGTCCGAGTTGGTGCGCCGCCGCCCCGACATTCAGGCTGCAGAAGCCCTGTTGCATGCCGCCAATGCAGAATACGGCGTCGCGGTAGCCAAGTTGTACCCACAATTCAACCTCAGTGCCAGTCTCGGTTCTCAGGCAATCAGCACGGGTGCATTGTTTGGCAGCGGCTCGGCAATGTGGAATCTCATCGGGCAGTTGACCCAGCCGCTGTTCAATCCCAGACTACCCGCCGAAAAGCGGGCGTCATTGGCCGCATTCGATGCCGCGGCGGCAAATTACCAAAGCGTCGTGCTCGACGCCCTGCGCAATGTGGCCGACGCACTGCGCGCCTTGGACAACGATGCACAGACACTGGCAGCACTGGCAACCGCCGATACCGCTGCGCAAGGCTCTCTGGAATCCCTGCAAAGGCAATACGCACTGGGTGCTGCCAGCTATATCCAGCTACTCACAGCGCAACAGCAGGCGCAACAGAACCGAATCAACTTGGTCGCAGCTCAGGCACAACGCTTGGTCGACAGCGCGGCTTTGTACCAAGCTATGGGAGGTGGCGTCATTTAAGGCCACACCCTATTCTGGCGTCAGGCAATCCAACATGGAAACGTCAGAGTAAACTTTCTATCGGGATGGCACCTTACACGGCGCAGGGAAATTCAGGTCGCTATGGTCGATACAATCGGCGTAGCGGGCCTGGTGTTTCGTGTTCCGCGACTGCCCCAAAGAATGCGGATTGAAATAGTACGACCGTACGATTTTATGATGTAGAATGAAGCGACAAGAATGTCAACGCCCTTCCGGCCATACCTTCCAGTAGGAGACAAGATGTACGAAGAATTCATGGGCACCATGCCTGTTTCAGATCGCCAGAAATTCGACCTCGGCGCCTTGCAGGAATATATGCGGCAGCACGTCGACGGCTATTCCGGCGAACTCGTCATCGAGCAATTCAAGGGCGGCCAGTCCAACCCGACTTTCAAACTGACCGCCGGCGGCCAGCGCTACGTGTTGCGCACCAAGCCCGGCCCCGCCGCCAAGCTGCTGACGTCGGCGCATGCGATCGATCGCGAATTCAAGGTGATGGATGCGCTGAATAAAGCGGGCTTCCCGGCCGCGAAACAATACACGCTGTGCACCGACGAATCGGTCATCGGCCGCGCGTTCTACGTGATGGAATTCGTCGATGGCCGCGTGTTGTGGGATCAGGCGATGCCGGGCATGACCAACGCCGAGCGCGCCGCACATTACGATGAAATGAATCGCGTGATCGCGCAGTTGCACACGATCGACTATGCGGCGATCGGTCTGGCCGATTTCGGCAAGCCCGGCAATTATTTTGCACGTCAAATCGATCGCTGGACCAGGCAATACAAGGCGTCCGAAACGGAAAAGATCGACGCGATGGACAGTCTCATCGAATGGCTGCCGAAGAATATTCCGCCCGGCGACGAGACCAGCATCGTGCATGGCGACTACCGCCTCGACAACATGATTTTCCATCCGACCGAGCCGCGCGTGCTGGCACTGCTGGACTGGGAATTGTCGACGCTCGGCCATCCGCTGGCCGATTTTTCCTATCACTGCATGAGCTGGCATATCCCGCCCGGACAATTCCGCGGCATCGGCGGCCTCGATCACAAGGCGCTCGGGATTCCGACCGAAGAGGAATACATCGCGAAATATTGTGCGCGTACCGGCAAGACCGTACGCCAGGAGGATTTCGCGTTTTACCTGGCGTACAACATGTTCCGCATGGCGGGCATTTTGCAGGGCATCATGAAACGCTACGTGGACGGCACCGCATCGAGCGCGCAAGCCTTGAAGTCCGGCCAGGCGACGCGGCCAATGGCCGAAATGGGCTGGGCCTACGCGGCCGGCAAGATAAACTGAAACGAACAATCATTGTGGGAACGAGTGAGGTGTAACGGTACTCTGTCCCCAACCGATTAGAAAAGGGCATCATGGAATTCGAATACTCGGACCGCTGCAAAGCCTTGCAGGGAAAGCTCCTGAAGTTCATGGACGATCACATCTACCCGAACGAGAAAGCCTACAAGCAAGAGATCGACCGCAACGGCCTCGAAAAAGGCAACCGCTGGCTCGCCACCACCATCGTCGAAGAGTTGAAGCCGAAGGCGCGCGCGCAAGGCCTGTGGAACCTGTTCCTGCCGAAATCGGTACGCGCGCCGGAAGGCCTGTCGAATCTCGACTACGCGCCGCTGTGCGAGATCATGGGCCGCGTCGTATGGGCATCGGAAGTCTTCAACTGTTCCGCGCCGGACACCGGCAACATGGAGACGATCGAGCGCTACGGCAGCGAACAACACAAGCGCGAATGGCTGGAACCGCTGCTGCGCGGCGAGATCCGCTCCGCATTCGCAATGACCGAACCGGCGGTTGCGTCGTCCGATGCAACCAATATCGCGACGCGAATTGAGCGCGATGGCGACGACTACGTGATCAACGGCCACAAGTGGTGGATTTCAGGCGCCGGCGACCCGCGCTGCAAGATATTCATCCTGATGGGCAAAACCGATCCCGATGCGCCGCGTCATTCGCAGCAATCGATGATCCTGGTGCCGGTCGATGCCGATGGTGTGACCATCAAGCGATCGCTGTCGGTGTTCGGCTATGACGACGCGCCGCACGGCCATTGTGAAATCCTGTTCGAGAACGTGCGGGTACCGGTGTCGAATATCCTGCTCGGCGAAGGTCGCGGTTTCGAAATCGCGCAAGGCCGCCTCGGGCCCGGCCGGATCCACCACTGCATGCGCGCGATCGGCGTGGCGGAACGCGCACTGGAATACATGTGCAAACGGCTCATCGCGCGGGTTGCGTTCGGCAAGCAGATTTCGGAGCAAAGCATCTGGCACGAGCGCATCGCCGAATCGCGCATCATGATCGACACCGCGCGCTTGCTCACGTTGAAAGCCGCGTACATGATGGACACGGTTGGCAACAAACATGCGAAGGCCGAGATCGCGATGATCAAAGTGCTGGCGCCGAACGTGACGCAAAAAGTGCTCGACTGGGCGATCCAGGCGCACGGCGCCGGCGGCGTATCGGACGATTTTCCGCTCGCGTATCAATGGGCCGGAAACCGCACGCTGCGCATCGCCGACGGGCCGGACGAGGTCCATCGGAACGCAGTCGCCAAGCTGGAACTGGCCAAGCACATGGCCATTGCGAAGAGCGAACTGGAGCTGCCGGTTACGCGTTCCTGAGCCGTTGCGCTGCCCCTGCTCGGTCCGTGGCACGGCGTAGAATCTCAAACTTCTGCATAATCGTGCAGCGTTTGAGATTCCTTGGCCTTTCCTTGGATGACAATTCAAAGGATAAAAAATGATCGACGTCTATTCCACCGCCACACCGAACGGTCACAAAGTCCACATCATGCTGGAAGAATGTGGTTTCCCGTACCGGGTACACCACATCGACATCGGCGCCGGCGACCAGTTCAAGCCGGACTTCCTGGCGATCTCCCCGAACAACAAGATCCCCGCGATCGTCGATGCCGACGGCCCGGACGGCAAACCGATCTCGCTATTCGAATCCGGTGCAATCCTGGTCTATCTGGCCAGCAAGAGCGGGAAATTTCTCGGCGCGACCGACCGCGAAAAATTCACGACGCTGCAATGGCTGATGTTCCAGATGGGCAGCATCGGACCGATGCTGGGCCAGGCTCATCATTTCCGCATCTATGCGCCGGAAAAAATCGAATACGCGATCAATCGTTACACCAATGAAGCGAAACGCCTGTATGGCGTGCTCGAGAAGCAGCTTTCAAAAACTGCTTATCTGGCGGGCGGCACGTACACGATCGCCGACATCGCGGTCTTCCCGTGGCTGCGTTCGTCGCAAAACCAGGGCATCGATTGGGCCGATTTTCCGCATGTAAAACGCTGGTTCGATGAAATCGCAAAACGTCCGGCAGTGATGCGCGGCGTGGAAGTGCTGGCGAACCTGCGCAAGCCGCTGGTGGACGACAAGGCGAAGGATGTGCTGTTTGGGACGACGCAGTACGCCAAACACTAGGGTTCGTCCGACTTTTGTGCGGGTCAATTACGCGGTTGCGCAGGAATTTGCAGAGCCGCCAGATCGATCGTCCGCGTAGCGTGCGCTGTGCGCGCGACATGCCGGCGCCATGGCATGATCGTGCGCATAGCGCACGCTACGCAGGCTTTACGAATAGCGGCGTGCGATCGATTCGGCGACGCAGACCGGTTTGTCGCTGCCTTCGCGTTCCATCGTGACCTCCCACGACACTTGCGCGCCGCCGGGAATATCGTCCACCGTCAATAGCTTCATGCGCGCCCGGATGCGGCTGCCGACCGGCACCGGCGCCATGAAACGGACCTTGTTCAAGCCGTAGTTGACACCCATCTTCACGTCCGGCATGACGATCGCGCTTTCCATCAGTTTCGGCAGCAGCGACAAGGTCAGGAAGCCATGCGCGACCGTGCCGCCGAACGGTGATTCCTTGCGGCTGCGTTCGACGTCGATGTGGATCCATTGGCGGTCGCCGGTCGCTTCCGCAAATTGGTTGACGCGTTCCTGCGTGATCTCAACCCACTTCGAAACCGCGACTTCCTGGCCGATCAATTCTTTGAGTGCTGCAAGTGATGCAATTTCACGCATGGCGTCTCCAGATAGTTCTATACGATTTCGCTACGTTTTCGGCCTGCGCAAATAGATGCCCTTGCCCTTGACGGTGGCCACCAGTTCACCATGTTGATTCCTGGCTTCCCAGACGGTCAGCACGACGCCGCGATCCGGCTTGCTGCTCGACGGCTTGGACTCCAGCACGGTGGTCGAGACCGTCAGCGTATCGCCGCCGCGCACCGGCTTGAGCCAGCGCACTTCATCCAGACCGGGTGAGCCGAGACTGGCCGCGCTGCGCTGTATGCCATCCACCATCATGCGCATCATGATGCTGCAGGTATGCCATCCACTGGCAATGATGCCGCCATAGATCGATTTGGCGGCGGCTTCCTTGTCGACATGGAAAGGCTGCGGATCGAACTGCGTCGCGAAGGTGATGATCTCCTCCTCCGTGATGCTGCGCGTGCCGACCTCGATCGTCTTGCCTGCTTCAAAATCTTCGAAATACCACGTTGCTTCCGACATAGTGCTTCCTAGCGTGTTGGGGACAGGGCACCGCTTCGGTTGACTCTGTCCCGCATTCTAATTTGCAGCAACCATCAACTGCTCAGACAGGCTTCCTGAAACCAGGTTGTGCGACGAAACGCGCCAGATGATGGTCGGTATCGCCCAGCATCAACTCGATCATCGTCAAGCGTTTGAAGTGATGCGCGGCCGGCAATTCATTGGTCACTCCCATGCCGCCATGCAGCTGGATCGCCTGCTGGCCGACATATTTCAGCGCCTGGCCGACGCGTGCCTTGGCCGCGGATACCGTGCGGCGACGTTCCTCGGCATCGATCGAGGAGACCTTCACCGCCGCCAATGTCGCCATCGACCGCGCCTGTTCCAACTGCATGAACATCTCGGCCATTCGATGCTGCAGCGCTTGGAATTTACCGATCGGCACGCCGAATTGCTGGCGTGTCTTGGTGTATTCCAGCGTGGCGGCATTGATCGCCTCCATCGCACCGACCGCTTCCGCGCACAGCAGCGTTGCGCCATAGTCGGCGGCGGCGTCCAGCACTTCCCATCCGGCGCCTTCTTTTCCCAGTAGTGCGGAAGCCGGCACTTTCACGTTAGCGAACGTGATGTCGGCTGCGCGTTGGCAATCGATGGTGCGGTAATCGCGGCGCGTCAGTCCGGCGGCATCGGCGGACACGACGAACAGCGAGATGCCGCCCGTGTCGCGCTGCGTGCCGCCAGAACGTGCCGACACGATCAGCATGCCGGCTTGCGCGCCGTGGATGACGACGGTCTTGGTGCCGTTCAATACGTAACCGCCGCCACTTGCGGTGGCAGTCGTCGCGATGTCGAATAACTCATGACGCGACTGCTTTTCACCGAGTGCACAAGCCAGTTTCAAGTCGCCGGCCGCAACGCGTTCCAGCGACGCTTCGTGACCGCCTGCCAATTTCAGGAATTCCGCACCGAGCACGGTCGCGAAATACGGCTCAATGACGATGCCGCGTCCCAGCTCTTGCATCACGACCAGCATATCGATTGCGGAACCGTTGAAGCCGCCTTGCGCCTCCGGTATCGGCAAAGCAGTCATGCCAAGTTCAGCCAGTGCGCTCCAGGCCTGATCCGACACGCCCTGTTCCGACTTGACGATCTTGTTGCGATGTTCGAAGGAGTAATCCTTCTCGATCCAACGGCGCAGCGCATCCGAGAATTGTTGCTGCTCTTGCGTGAAATTGAAGTCCATTTTTTACCCTCTCACAGACCCAAAATCATTTGGGTGATGATGTTTTTTTGAATCTCGTTGGAGCCGCCGTAGATCGATGTCTTGCGATAATTGAAGTAGTACGCGGCGAGCGGCGCGGCATCGTCATTTTGTGCGGCGCTGTGCGCGTGTTCGCCTTCCATGTATGCCGGATCGAACGGCATCGCGTAGGGACCGACCGCTTCCACCATCAACTCCGTCAGCGTCTGCTGGATCTCGGTACCCTTGACCTTCAGCATGGAGGCTTCCGGTCCCGGCCCGCGCTTGGCGCTATCCATCGAAATCACGCGCAGCACGGTCACTTCCAGCGCCATCAACTCGATTTCAAGGTTTGCGACTTTGGTCGCGAACAAGACATCGTCCAGCAAGGGCTTGCCGTTCTTGTGTTGCTCGGTCGCGATACGTTTCAGGAATTGCAGTTCGCGCTTGGCCCGGCCGACTGCCGCGATGTTGGTGCGTTCATGGCCCAGCAGATATTTTGCGTAAGTCCAGCCTTTGTTTTCTTCACCGATGCGATTTTCGACCGGCACCTTGACGTTGTCGAAAAAGACTTCATTCACTTCATGCTCTTCATCGAGCATGATAATGGGCCGCACGGTGATGCCGGGCGTCTTCATGTCGATCAGCAGGAAGGAAATACCCTCTTGCTTGCGGCCGCCGCTGTCGGTACGCACCAGGCAGAAGATCATGTCTGCATGTTGTGCCAGCGTGGTCCAGGTTTTCTGCCCGTTGACGATGTAGTGATCACCCTGCCGTTCGGCACGAGTCTTGACGGAGGCCAGATCGGAACCGGAGCCCGGCTCGGAATAACCCTGGCACCACCAGTCGTCGCAATTCAGGATGCGCGGCAGGAAGTAGCGTTTTTGCGCTTCGTTACCGAAGGCCATGATGACCGGCGCCACCATTGCGACGCCGAACGGCAGGATCACCGGCGTGCCGGCGCGCGCGCACTCTTCTTCCCAGATATGCCGCTGCACCGGGGACCACGCTGTACCGCCGTATTCGACTGGCCAGCCGCTGCCGACCCAGCCTTGCTTGGCGACAATCTTGTGCCAGCGGACGAAATCCTCTTTATTGAGGCGTTTGTGGTTCAAGACCTTGTGTTTCAGGTCGCCCGGCAGATTCGCGTCCAGAAAGGTGCGAACCGTATCGCGGAACGCCAGATCGTCCGCCGTGTAATTCAAATCCATGCTGTCTCCTCATTGTTGCAGCTCAAAAAGCACGATCGTTCAGAAATTATTATACAGCGGAATTTGAAAAGATATCGTGCTGAATTGAGATGACAGGGCTTTACACGAGGGAGTCAGGGCTCGGGCGATCGCCCCACCGTCAGTGCGGATTCAGACCGGCGGGGATCGGCAACGGTGCCACCTCGATCCCCTCCTCGGCAAGCGCCCTGCACTCGGCCTGCGTTGCGATACCGCGTATGCCGCGCCGGGGCGCTTCGTCATAATGGATGCGACGCGCTTCTTCGGCAAAACGGTCGCCGACATCGACCGTATGCGCCATCAGCTCGCGGGCAATCCTGATCCATGGCGCCGCCAGGGCGGGATGCGGGTCGGCGGTTGGCGCACGCGCGCCCGACAAATTGAGCCGTGGTGCAGAAAGGAGTTTCGTGAAAGTGCTACTGCCGCACACCGGGCATGCGATCTGAAGCTTTGCGGATTGCGCTATGAAATCGTCCTCCGAGGAAAACCAACCCTCGAAGCGATGGCCATGCTCACAGCAGAGATCGTAGACTTTCATGGTATTGGCAATGACGCTGAAATCGGCAATCAGCTGCAGCGGTAGAAGCCGGAATGATACGGTACGAAAGATGCCCAAAAACGTTTTTATTTCGACGGCGTGAAAAAGACGGCGACAATCCGGAGCCTTGATCCATGCCGCACCGCCTGCCGTTCCTCAGGACATTGATGTTGCCGCCAAGAAGCTTTTACTTAAATCAACTATTTTGTCGCCCGATCCACTAGGATTAACACAGTGCTCTCCTTCGGATGGTGGCAACATGCGTCTCGGTGATCGTCTGTCCTTCCCAATACAGCTTCCGGCTTGGTGCATGCTGGCCTGCGGACTGGTCGCTTCCTGTGCCCTGTCCTTTTGGGCAGATCGCCGCGAACAGCGCGAGGAGCAGGCCAACTTCGCACGCCGCACGGAGTTCAGGGGAGCTGCGCTTCAGCAGGGGATGACCAATGCGATCGATGCGCTGCAGGTCGTCAATCGGCTATTCGTGATAAACGGAAACATTAGTCGCGATCAATTTCATTCCTTCACACAGCCGCTACGCGCGCGCTACCCGTATATCGAAGCGTTCGTCTTTCAGCGATTGGTATCGAGCGAAGAACGGCCCGCGTTCGAGGCACGGATGGGCAGCCGCTTCCCGGGCTTTACCATCGATGATATCGTTGACGGCAAGCGCGTGGTGTCAGGCGCGAAAAATCGCTACCGGGTCGTTGATTACGTCGAACCGATGGAGCAAGGACAGGAGGCAGCGTTCGGGCTTGACGCATCGTCGCTGCCGTCCATGGACGAGGTTGTCCGACGCGCGGACGACTCCGGTCAACCGACGGCAAGCGACTTGTCTCCTCTCATGATGAGCGGCGCACAACGCGGTGTCCGGATCGTGATGGCCGTGTACAAGAGCGGTGCGGTGCTGGACGACGCCGCAGCCCGCCGGCACGCGGTCGTCGGGTACACCATGGTCGTCCTGCGTCCAGGCGCCCTCGTTGAAAAAATTCTCGCGCCGTCAGGCTCCCTCGGGACTGCGGGATTGGATATTCGCGTACACGCGGCAGCATCGGCGGACCAAGCCGAACTTGTTTATCAAGTGCCGGGCGCCACCACCTGGAATCGGGGAGCGTGGCGGCCCGCCTGGCTGCTTAAGCATCGGCAAGAGCCGTACTCACACCGCTTCGATGTCGCCGGCAGAGAATGGCGCATCGACATTTCGGCGCAGCCGGCACCTTTTTTCGACTCGCATGCCGACGCGCTGCTTGCATTGCTTCTGGGGCTGCTGGCCACATTCGCAGGTACCGCCTACCTGCGGTCAGTCGCCTTGCGCGCACAGCGGATTCACCAATTGGTGGCGCAGCGCACCGAGGAACTCGAACGGGTCAACGGGTCTTTGGTCGAATACATCAAAGCGGGCAAACTAGCGGAGGAGGCCCTGCGTCAATCCCGCTCAAAGTTACGCAATTTGGCCAATCATCACGAAAGAATCAAGGAGGACGAACGAAAGCGCATTGCACGCGACATCCACGACGATCTCGGCCAGGACCTCATCGCGCTTCGCATCGATGTCTCGATGATGGCTGAGCCTCCCACTTCGGCCGCCATCACCAGGACACGCATCGATGCGGCCGTGGGCCAGATCGACCTGGCCATCGAAGCGGTCAGGGTCATCATCAACAATCTCCGCCCGGCGACGTTGGACCTGGGACTGCATGCTGCAGTCGAATGGCAGGCAATGGAATTCGAGCGGCGTACCGGCATCGTGTGCGAAGTGGACATCGATCATGACGAATTCACGTTGGATGATAAGCACGCCACGGCCCTGTTTCGCATGGTGCAGGAGTCGCTCGCCAATATCATTCACCATGCGCGCGCGAGCCGCGTCCACATTGCGCTGCGGCGAACAAATGACAGACTCTTCATGAAGATCGCCGATGACGGCGTCGGGCTTGCCGACGACTATCACGGGAAGCCGAACACATTCGGATTGATTGGGATTCAGGAGCGGATTCACGCGCTGCACGGGACATTTTCCACAGCCAGCGCGCCGGGCGAGGGAATGACGATTATGGTATCGATTCCGATCTGAACGCCCGGTGACTGCTATTTTCGACTACGGTTGAACTCCCGCCTTCGACCGCGGGGTACCGATCTTAAGCAACAGCAATGCGGTGACGAAGCTGGCACCGCTGTCGACGAGCACGTCGCTGATCTGTGCATGCCGATAGGGGAAAAAACTCTGTATATATTCATCAAACGCGCCCATTGCCACGACGATCAGGAACGCCCTGATTGATTTTTCCCACCGGCTGCCACTCAACCCGGAAAACAACAGGAAGGTAATTAATGAATACGCGACTGAATGCAGGACGAGTCCAGGCGCCAATAGCCCTATTTCGGCTCGCGCGTGGGGGATCGATCCAAACACGAGGATCAGAAAATACAGAATAAAGGCGGCATGGAGCCGCGGTTTTTGATATTTTTCGTCAAACAGAAGTGCTGCGATGGGTTTAACCATATCTAGCTACCTGAATTGGGACAGGGCCCTCCAAATACGGATTGCGCGGGTCGCGCCGGCGAGCTTAACCGGCTCCCTGCGGCCCATCGGCTTCGCGGCATCTTTCGCATCCGAAGCCATGCTTGTCCTTCCTAAGCTGCGTTCGCTTTTTCGAGCTTGTGGCCGTTGCCGAAACGTCGCTTGAGGCGGCGATCGCGGGCATTACCCCATTCGCTGTTTCCGAACGCAGAGACATGCACCATCTCACCGTCGCGGCTCACACTGTATTCCTTGAACACGACCTTCTCGTCGAGATAGACGTCGGGTGAGATACGGGTATATTCAAAGAGCACGCTGCGTATCACCTCCGCCCCGGCGCAGATGTGGCTGCCATGTCCGATCCAGGTCGGGCCAACGATATGGCAACCGGCTTCGATGTGGCAGCCGGACCCGATATACACCGGTCCCTCGATGATCGTGCCTTCCCACTCAATCTGGGTATTGAGGCCGACCCACAGGCCTTCGGCAATCTGCAGGCCGGGCACTTCCATTTGCGCCACTTCGCCCATCAGTACGCTCTGCGAAACAGTCCAGAAATCGGTGACGCTGCCGATGTCAATCCAGTTATACGTGCGTTTCTGCGCATAGAATGGCAGCCCCTGCTCCACCATCATGGGAAACAGATCGGTGCCGATATCAAACACCGTGTCGGCAGGGATCAGGTCGAGCACCTGCGGCTCAAAGATATAGATGCCAGTGCTGGCAAAATTCGAGCGCGCATCGGCCTGCTTTGGCTTTTCCTGAAACGACAAAACCTTGCCGTGCTCGTCCGTGACCACCACGCCGTAATCGGACACCTTGTCCCATGGCACTTCCTTCGTGATCACGCTGGCCAGCGCGCCCTTGCGCTTGTGTTCGAACAGTGCCGATTTCAGATCGAGGTCGATCAATGCATCGCCGCACAAGACGATGGTCGTTTCATCGAAGAAGCCGCCGAATTGCTGAATCTTCTTCATTCCACCGGCAGAACCGATCGGTTGCGGCACGACCTCGCCTTCGTCGTTCGTGTAGCCCTCAAACGAATAGCCGATCTGGACGCCGAACTGATCGCCCTCGCCAAAGTATTCCTCGATCTTTTCGTGCAGGTAACTGACGTTGACCATGATGTCGCGCACGCCATATTTGGCAAGGTGCTCGACCAGATACGCCATCACCGGCTTGCCCAGGATCGGAATCATCGGCTTGGGCAAATCGTAAGTCAATGGACGGACTCGGGTGCCTTTTCCTGCTGCGAGAATCATTGCTTTCATTGGTTTTTCCCCTCACGTGAATAATAGTCGCCCGCATCGGCAGGCGAACCTGAAATCTATTTATTGCTCGCTTCAGTGCCTGCTGTCTGGCGCTCCCAACGCCACGCGTCGCCAATGATCGCGTCGAGCTCGGCATGACGCGGAGCCCAGCCCAGAACGCGTCGCGCCTTGGCAGCATCGGCAACGAGTCTGGCCGGGTCGCCTGCGCGCCGAACTGCATCGACCATTCGGATGCCAACGCCGGTTATGCGCTGCGCGGCGTCAATCACCTGTTGCACCGAAAATCCTTCTCCATTACCCAGATTGAAACAATCACTTTGTCCGTCGCTGCCCAAAAAATTCAGCGCCAGCAGATGAGCCGAACATAAATCGACGATATGGATGTAGTCGCGGATGCAGGTCCCGTCGGGGGTGTCGTAATCGCGCCCGAATACCTCGATGTGCCGGCGTCGGCCCGAGGCGGCTTGCAGCACCAACGGAATCAGATGGGTTTCGGGTTGATGGCGCTCGCCAAGCAAACCGTCTGGATCGGCACCGGCCGCGTTGAAATAGCGCAGGCAGACATAGCGCAAGCCAAAAGCGAGGCCGTAGTCGGCCAGCATCTGCTCCACCATCCACTTCGACCGCCCGTATGGATTGAGCGGAAGTGTCGGATGAAG
>DHXL01000384.1:30534-33290 GCA_002415335.1 Oxalobacteraceae bacterium UBA5157 | reverse complement strand
GAGGCAAAATGCATCACCGCATCGGGCCGATGCAGTGCAAAAACCTTGTCAAGCGCAGCCCTGTCGGCAAGATCGCCTTCGATAAACTCGCCACCGAGCACCGCGTCCCGGAAGCCGCCTGAGAGATTATCGAACGTGATCACCTGGTGCTGTTCGGCGAGCAGCAGCTTGACCATGTGGGAGCCGATATACCCGGCTCCTCCAACCACCAATATTTTCATCAACTGACCTTTTCAAATTGCGTCCGCATGGCGCCTCTTGCGCGACGCTACTTGCGCGCGGATGAATCGATAGAGCGGTGCTTATGACAGTGCATCAGAAACCGTACAATATCGATTGTGTAGCGACGCGACAGACGCCGTGGCTCAAGGCACAGACGATAGAACCATTCCAGGTGGAGTTTTTGCATCAGCATGGGCGCCCGGGACTTGTCGCCGGCCCAGAAGTCGAACAGCGCGCCGACACCGATCACGATGCCGGCATCGAGCGCGTGGCGATTGTCCAGAATCCATTCTTCCTGAATCGGATTGCCAAGTGCCACCAGCACGACGTCCGGCTTGCTGCGATTGATGGCGGCAACCAGCTTGGGACTCTTCTGAATCTCTGCATAGCCATCGCAGACACCGACAATTTTCTGGCCCAGTTGGTGCCGGGCGTAATCTGCCGCCTGCTGCAAAACCTCAGGCTTCCCGCCTACCAGGAAGACGCGCAGCGGTTTGGCCGACCGCTTGAATAAATACGGCGTGAAATCGGTGCCATTCAGATTTTCCTTAAACCGGCTTTTTTGAATCAGCAGCGCGGCGATATCCATCCCGACGCCATCATTGACGACAATCACGGGAGCATCCTGCATGCGGTGCAACAGGCTTCGACATTGCACAATGAAGTTCGTGTTCGCAAAAAACAGGACCACCTTATTATTGCTGCGCAAAGCCAGCAACAGATGACGTGCCAAACCACGTGAAGTCGTCTGGGTGACGGAAAAGCCGCCAATCAGAAGAGAATTTTTTGACTGCATGTCTGCTTTCATTCCTGTCGTCGTCTGGAAGGGCCTGAACAGAGCCCATCCGATTACATTTTTCCGCACTCAAGAGACCATGAGGCCGCGGCGGTCGAGAGAGTTTTGAATTGTTCCAGGTGAGAAGGAAGAACCATCCCTGCAAGGATAAGCGCGCCGCCGCATGACAGTCTGTGTGGTGCCGCACACAGAATGATGCGTGGCCTGACTGACGTGCGAAAAACGATCGCATGAAGCCGGCATGGCTTGCCCATCCGGGGCTTCTCGAGCTTGCGTTGCCTCAAGCCGCCCAAAACATAGAGAAGGCTTCATGCTGGAAGTTCAACATTGATACATTTCATTACTTTTTAGGTGGTCACCAAGATGCTTTCCAGAACGCAATCAGCGCCGCCCAATCGCGAAATATTCGATGCCGTGGCTGCGAACTTGCGTTGGGCTATACAGGTTTCTTCCGTCGAATATGGCCGGCGTTTTCAGTGCCGCTTTAATGGCATTGAAATCGGGCACCCGAAATTCCTTCCATTCAGTCACGATCGTGAGCGCATCCGCGTTCTTCAATGCGCTCATGGGCGAGTCGGCATAAGCCAGTCTTGGATCGGAACCAAAAATGCGTTTCGATTCCCGCATGGCCACCGGATCGTAAGCAGTCACCGTTGCGCCCATTTCCCACAATCCCTGTATCACGACACGACTGGAGGAGGCCCGCATGTCGTCGGTATTCGGCTTGAATGCCAATCCCCACAGCGCGAAATTCTTGCCACGCAAATCCGCCCCGAAGCGCGCCCTGATTTTATGCAGCAGCAGGTGCTTCTGCGCCTCATTGGCTTCTTCAACCGCCTGCAATACCTTCAGTCCTGAATCGTTCTCATCGGCGATGCGGATCAGCGCCTGCACGTCTTTCGGGAAGCATGAACCGCCGTAGCCGCAGCCGGGATACAAGAAGTGGAATCCGATGCGCGGGTCCGAACCGATACCGACACGGACCTGCTCGATGTCGGCACCCAGCTTGTCGGCCAGATTGGCCAGTTCATTCATGAACGAGATGCGGGTGGCCAGCATGGCGTTGGCCGCATATTTGGTTAGTTCGGCGGAGCGCACATCCATCACGATGACACGATCGTGGTTACGAATGAACGGCGCATACAGCTCGCGCATCAGCGCAATGGCGCGATCGTCCTCGGCGCCGATGATCACTCTATCGGGACGCATGAAATCGTCCACGGCAGCGCCTTCCTTGAGGAACTCCGGGTTCGATACAACGGAAAACGGCAGATCGGCATTGCGGGCCGCAAGCGCATCCTGCATGACGGCCTTGACCTTGTCCGCGGTGCCGATCGGCACCGTCGATTTGTCCACGACGACCTTATATTCGGTCATATGCATGCCGATATTGCGCGCAGCTGCGGTGACATATTGCATGTCAGCCGAACCGTCTTCATCGGGCGGAGTGCCGACGGCAATGAACTGCAAGATACCGAACGCGACGCTTTCCTCGATACTCGTGGTGAACCGCAGGCGGCCGGCGATAACGTTACGCCGCACCATCTCCAGCAAGCCAGGCTCATGGATGGGGATATGGCCGTCGTTCAAGATCCTGATCTTGTTTTCATCCAGATCCAGACACAGCACTTCATTGCCCATTTCAGCCAGGCAGGTGCCGGTGACCAATCCCACGTAGCCGGTACCGATGACGGTTATTTTCATATTGCGATTCCATTTCGAATAAATAAATTAGAAG
>DHXL01000384.1:0-30339 GCA_002415335.1 Oxalobacteraceae bacterium UBA5157 | reverse complement strand
GAACTGCAACTGATCCCATGGAAAGCCATCCAGGATTGCGGAGGAACGCGTGCCTTTGAAAAGCGTCGGATAGGGATCCGGTTTTCCCAGCGCCGTGTAGGATTTAGGATTTTCCGTCCGCAGTGAAATCGCGCCGGCTTTGTCCCACACGACGAATCCATACTTCTGCGCCGCCCTGGCAATGATTTTCGCGACCGGATGAATAGGAAGCTGGTCCACATTGACATCTGGATTGAGCCGAAAGCGCAAGCCCTCGGGAATCCGGTTAGCTTGTTGCTTCGGGTTGTAGCCGTCTGAACGATGTGCCGGCCATGACCTCACGTTGAAGTGCTCGGTATCCACCAGCGCGATGCCGATCACATGGCGGATCTCGCCGCGGCGTAATTCTTCCGCGGTGATCTGGCCACCAATGAAAGGCAGGCTGGTCCCGGTGGTGCCGTAATTACCGGGAAAGACACCGTCGCTGCTGGAAGCGTTCGCTAACCGTCCGCCCCAGCATGCTTGCCAATTTCCATCGACTTTGCGGGCGCGCCAGAACTCCCAGATCGTGTTGGTCGACGGTTGATAGATTGCCATTTCGGCGTCGGTCCCATCCGCCGGTTCGGCGTACGATGGAATCGGAACCGCCTGCCATTGCTGTGCCAGCTTCTTGTCCTTGAATTTTTTCTGTTGACAGTCCCATTCCGTGACCCGCGTGGTCGGCACGTCCGCACCGACCACGAACACCGGACTGGCATACGACGTGGTATTGATGTTGACATTGCCGTAGTAGGTTTTTTTCTGTCGCAGGAACTCGCGGACATACGCGGCGGAATCTGCATTCAGCGTCACCTGTTTCGGGATCGGCGAATACCAGAAACTATCGGCCGAGAAGACCGAGTCGGTCGCTAACCGCTGTGCGGCATGCGCAATCGACGTGGCGCCCAACGCCGCGATGAACGCCCATTGGCAGAGGCGGTTTATACGATTCATGGCAGGTCCCGGTGCGAGCGCACCCATTCGACCTGACGGCGCACCAGGAACTTCACGTACAGCGGAATTTTCGACAGCGCATAGATCGGCGCGTAGGCGAGATGCCGGAATGTCAGGATGCCGCGCCCGAACCTGGTCCACGCCATTAGCACCGCAAGGCCCAATATGGCCGGATCAATGAGGGCGGCGCTCCACGGCAGTGGATTGCCGGTGACCGCCCACAGCAGCATCCCCAGCAAACAGGTAGCCAGCACCAGCAAAGTCAGCAGGGCCAGCGGCGGGACGCACATATCGATCGTCAGCGCAAACAGGTCGGGATTCGCCGTGCGCAGGCTTTCAAGCAGCAGCCGCGGGCCATCTCTGAGGATCACGCCCAGATGCCCATGCTCCCAGCGCATGCGCTGTGTCCGCACCCCTTCCGCTTCGGTCGGAAACACGCTGGTGACCAGCGCCTCGGGGCAAAACAGCGGCGCCTGGCCGGCGCGCGCAAAATCGAGTCCCAGTTTCAGGTCTTCGACGATATGGCCGCTTGCCAGCTCTGCCCGTTCGATCAATGGCCAGGGGAAGGCCATGCCGGTGCCCATCAATTGACAAGGCAGGCCCGCGCGCTGAAAGCCCAACGCCCTGGCCCGGTTTTTCACGGTCCAGGCAAATTCGGCGACCTTGGTTTTCAGCCCCGCCCCAGGCGGCGACTGCATCAAATATAGAGCTTGAACGGGTCGGTTCACGGCCAGGCTGCGGGTTGCCAAAAGATCGAGCGCGCCACTGTGCAGCAAGCAGTCCGCATCGACAATGACGATCACTTCGGGCGGTCTCAACGTCAGATGACGCACGCCAAAGTCGAGCGCAAACCCTTTTCCGCGCCGCGACGCGTCGTTCCGTTCTATGGTCTCGGCCCCGGTTTCCATGGCCGCTGCGGCGGTGCCGTCAATGCAATTGTCCGCTACGACCAGCACGCGGTCACCGCGTTGAAGCTGCGCCTGGATCGAACGCAAGGTTGCGGCGATGCCGGCCGCTTCGTTATGAGCCGGTACCAGAACTGCAATCGATGGCCGATAGCCGCTGGAAGCTTGCTGCCGCCGTGCGGGCGGCAGGGCAATCGCGACCTGGATAGCAAAAACCAATACCGGTACCGACAGCAGCAGCAACATCAGCAGGAAGATCGTTTCAAACACAGGCATAGCGTTCACTCCATGCGTTCAGGGGCGAGCAGCAGCGAGGTTGAAACCGGCTCACTCGCGGCGGCGGCCGCAGTCTGCCCGGCGCGAAAAAGCCGTGCCAGTTTTGCTGCTTCGATATCGGCGGAATGCCGTTCAAGGACGCGCTGGTAGCCCGCCGCGCCCATTGCATCGAGTACGGCAACGGGCGTTGCCAGGAATTCTTCCAACACCGCGACCAGCGCATCGACATCTCCGGCGGGAAACAGCCAACCGTTTTCTCCGGGCTGCACCAGTTCAGGAATTCCCGCCACGTAAGTGCTCAATACAGGTCGGCGCAATGCCATCGCTTCCATGATCACCACCGGCAGCCCCTCGGCGAAACTCGGCAACACCAGCGCCCGCGCCGCCAGAATCTCTTCGCGCACCTGGTCGCTGCTGATCCAGCCGGTAATGCGTACCTGGCTCTGGAGTCGATGCTGCACAATCAGCGCGTCCAGCTCAGCGCGCATTTCTCCGTCACCGGCCAGGACCAGTTCGATCTCGATCCCCTTGCGGGCCAATTGGCTGATCGCGTTCACGAGCAGCAATTGCCCTTTCTGCTCGCACAATCTACCCACGCATACCACGCGAGGCGCTGCGGGAATCGGCACCGCCGGCACCGAATGAAATACCGGCTCGATCCCGCAATGCACGACGTGCACCTTCGGCCAATCGACATAATCAGCCCAGCGAAACAGCTGACTGCGGCCGAACGAGCTGATCGCCACCACGAAAGCGGAGCGGCTGATCTTGTCCTTGATCCGCAGGAATTCCGGCTTGTCGAATTCTTCCGGCCCATGGACCGTGAAGCTGTAGGGCGGGCCGCCCAGCGTCGTCGCCAGCATCGCGACTTCGGCGGAATTGGTACCAAAATGCGCATGCAGATGGCGCGCGCCGAATCGGCTCAGCCAGGGAACGATCCGGCAGGCTTCCGCCAGGTAGATCAGGTGAAACGGCCATGGCCGGTCCGCCCGCCTGCCCATCGCCAGCGCCAGCCATAGTGCGTGCAGAAACCGCATCGGACTGGCCACCAGCATCCGCACGCTGGCCACCAGCAAGCTTGCCATGCCGCGCTGCAGAACATAGCGGGTCCGATCGCGCTCGCGCAGGTCTTCGCCGTCCACCAGTTCGGCGTCCCATCCACGGACCGCGATCCGCTGGACTTCAAAGCCTTGCCTCTCCAGTGCGAGAATCTCGCGCCGGATGAAGCTGTGGCTGACCTTCGGATACTGATTAACCAGGTACGCAATTTTCATTCGTCACCCCCTATCGATAAAATATCTGACGCCCGGCTACCGGCCGGCGTGCGCCGATGGAATGATTCTCGCCGGCGCGCCTACCGCCGTGGCACCATCGGGGACATCGCACAGCACAACCGCCATCGCGCCGATCTTGCAGCCATGACCGATGCGGATACCGCCCAGCACCTGTGCGTAGGCACCCAGCTCGACCTCATCTCCGAGCACCGGCACGGGGCCGCCTTCCTGTCGATTGCCGATCGTCACGCCCTGGCGCAGCGTGCAGTTCGATCCGATCACGACATCCGGATGGATGAAGATTCCACCAAAATGCCAGATGCGCAAACCCGGCCCAATCCGCACCGACTTGGGCAGGCTGACGCCGACGCCGGTCTCCACCACACGAAACAGCAGCCAATACCAGCTCGTCATCAGGCGCCGGGCCAGGCCCTCCGGCCGCTGATCGAGACGACGGCCGAAACGATAAATCCATACCGCCCAAATCGATTGTTCGCGCGAGAACGGCCGGCTGCCATAGCGCTGAAGATCGGCCAGCCAATCGGGATCATGCGCCACGTTGGTCACCCCGCATTTTTTGCCCGGCGCTGATCGTTTCAGATCGTGAATCGGCCGCCACGACTGCGCACGCCGAACCCGCGACGAACCAGAAATACCAATTGAAAACCAGATACGACGCCATGTTGTCGGAGAACGAAACCATCAGATACTGAATCACCAGCGATATCATGATGAAGCCGCCCAGCTTGTCCTTCGGCAGCATCTTCCTCAATATCCACAGCAAACGGCCGTATAGCCACAGATAGGCCAGAAAGCCGAACGCACCCAGTTCAAAGATCCACTGGACATAAATGTTGTGGGCGTTGAAATGGGTCTTTCCGGCGAGAGGGAAAAACGTCGGAGAAAAGTGCTGGAACGAATCCAGCCCGTAACCGAGCAGGTAATGTGCCGGGCGCATCCATTTGAAGCCCGACTCCCACAGATACACGCGCCAGGCAAACGAGTTCAGTTTTGCATATTGGACGACCTGATTGCCGGCTTCCAGATCGAGCACGCGATCGCGCACACTCGGGATCAGCAGAGCCAGCAACGGAAGCGCAACAAGGTACAAGAGATATCGGCGCTGGAAAAATAATCCGTACGCGCAGAACATCAGGAAGCATGCAATCCAGGCACTCCGGGTTTGGGTCAACATCAGGAGAGCAAGCAACAAAAACGTATACCCGGCGAGTATCAGCCGGTTTCGGTTCGACAGGGTCGCAGCCTCACTCTTGAGGAGGTACAGGCCCAGCGAGATCACCAGTGTCAAATAGAAGGCAAAGATATTCGGATGAGAAAACGTGCTTTGCAGCCTTGCCCCGTTCGGACCAGTGACGCCGCCGTGCAGCGCGATATCAAACAAGGCATAAAGGGCCGGCAACACCGACGACCACAAAACGAGGCGTACGCAGCGTTTGAAATCGTCACGCGACCGGACAAAATAAAATGCGCTGATGAAAATCGCAAAATAGGAAATCAATGCGAGATAGAGACGGATCGCATCGCCCTTGATCGGGGCAATCACAATACCGAGCAGAGCAAGAATAAGGAACGGGCCCCACATCGACAGCATTTTTTTCGGCAGGATCGCGGGCTTTTCGACCATGAGCAGTAATGCAATCAAGATCACAAACACATTGATCAGACCGCCCACGCCAATTTGCATCGCCCCGATAGAAAACTTCGTCGACTCGAGAAATATGTCACCGCAAGACCTGAACAAGAGAATCAATAGCAGCAACCAGATGCGGCTATACAGAAGCAATAGGCCGAGCAGCAGCACGACGGGCAAGGCCATCGAACGCGCAAATCCGGCATCCATCGCATCGACATAAAGCGGGAGCAGCGAGCCGACCAGAACGGCGATGAACACGATCGCCGCCACGGAGATCAGCCTGGGCGATAGAAGCGTGTGCTTGTCCATGAAAATATGACCTTCAGGCACGACGAAATGCATGCATCTTCATCGTCAAGAACCTTCTTGACGCGCGAAGCATGAGGTGAACGGAATTCTTCAAGTCGCCCAGCGAGAATCCGCAATGCAGGCGCTTCAGGCCCATCGCGAGCGTGTCGCGAACACTGCCGGTATCGGCGAAGATGCGCATGAAGAAACGCAGCGCCCGGCGCCGGGTCGGAAGCGGCAGCGCGGAATAGTCGACCGCATACTTGTTAAGAATGCGCCGGTGCCCCTGGATGACCGAGCGCGGGTTGGTCGAAATCCGGTTCTTGTCGGACACGCTCAGCAGATAGCTCACCGCATATTCGCGCAGGCAATGCACCGATGCACGCTTGGTCAGGCGGATGAACAAGTCCCAGTCCTGGCAGCTTCGAAACGCCTCGTCGAGTGCCCCGACCTCGATCAGAAGCGACTTGCGCACGACAATATTCGAGAATGTGCCGATAAAATTCGACACCAGCATCTCTTCAAAGCACTTGCCCTCGATCTCGGGATTGACCCGCAAGGTTTCGGTGCCCGCATCGTCGACACAAGACAGCCAGGTGTAGCTTAGTCCGCATTGCATCCCGAGCCGCCTCAGGCTTTCGACCTGCTTGGCCAGCTTGTCCGGCTGCCAGTGGTCGTCGCTGTCGAGGAACGCGATAAACTCGCCGCTTGCGATCCGGATGCCCGAATTGCGGGCAACGGCTCCGCCCCGGTTCGCATCGTGTGCCAGATAACGAATCCGGGAATCCGGAATACTCAGGACCTGCGCCCGCGTATCGTCGCTCGAAGCATCGTCGACGACAATAATTTCGAAGTCGACGAAGGTCTGATTCAGGATGCTTCGCAGACATTGCGCGATGCAATAACCGCGGTTATACGATGGAACGATGACGCTCACGACGGGGTTGATCGGCGCGTGCGGTTCGTTTCCCGCGATGCCGGCAAGATTCTCGGCGACATTCATGAGAACAGTCCGGACGGCTTGAGCAGCAGAATAGGCTGCTTCTTGAGCCCGCGCAGCATCCAGGAATTGATCGTGCGCGACTCCGCTGGATGCACACCATGGCGCACCGCGTAGGAACAAAAGCGCGCAGCCATGGTGGCCCTTGCCCGATCCGAAATCACCTTGCGGAAAGCCAACTCGCGTTCCAGCTCGTCGCTAGCCGGAACGATCTTCAGCAAGGCCCGGCGCAGCGCGACGTAGGCCGCAGAAAAATCGGTCTGCCCTTCGATCTCGAACAGGCGCTCGCCATGGTTGCAGAACGGTGCCGGATCAAAGTGCCCGACGCCCATCACAATAGAGACGGACTCGGCGAGATAACGAGAGATATTCAGCGCCACCTGCATCTGGGCCAGGTGCTTGGTCGTGCCGATGTTTGCCCCGTGCCAGCGGTACTTGATCAGGCGGCGGTCGACGTTCATGCAGGGCGCAACCAGTGCCAGTTGCCCGAACAAGAAGTAATCTTCCGCCAGCCCTGGAACATGCAAACGGCGCTCGACCGGCACCGCGCCGATGAAGTCTTCGCCATAACGGACGCCGGGCCCGCTTACCCGGCCCAGGCGACACATCGCATCGAACCGCATCGCAGCCGATGGATGGCAGATCGGGGTTCGAAACAGGACCCCCGCGGCGACCCCATGGCGCCCGGTCGGCATATCTATTTTTCCGATCGTCCTGCCATGCGCATCGATGACGTCGCCGAGCGAACCGAGCACCGCGAGCGCGCTGTCGGCCTCGAACGCACGTGCCAGCACCTCCATGCGGTCCGGCAGCGAGACATCATCGGCGTCCTGACGCAGCACATAGGTGCAGTCGCACAGATCCAGACCACAGTTCAGCAAACCGGATAGTCCTTGCGCCTGAGGAAAACTGCGAACAATGACTCTTGCATCGCGTTCTGCATAAGCCTCTGCCAGTTCGACGCTGCCGTCGGTCGAGCCGTGATCGAGCACGATCAGGCGCCAATCCTTGAAGGTCTGGCAGACGATGCTGTCGATCGCCTCGGCAAGAAACGCGATACCGTTCTTTACCGGAAGAAGTACGTCAAAAGTGGCCATCTATCCCTCTACTTTCATCTGAAATCCTAAAAAAGAGCGCAGGCTAATGAGATGCGGGCGCAGCAGTAATAGACTCACCGCGCCATAGGTCGCAGCGCCCATCGCGACGAGCACGAGGAACGCCAGCAAGGCGTTATGCACGGAAGCCGAAACGATTCCCTGCATCGCAATCACGACGAAGGCCATGAAAGCCGAGGCCGCCACCGCCGGCGCGATACAACGCATCAGCGCGCCCAGCGTAATGCCGATCATGCGTCCGCTGAAATACAGAGCTGGTACCGCATTGAGAATGTTCGCCACCAGATACGCGGCGGCGACGCCTTCGATGCCCCACCGGGCGCCGACAACGAAAGCGGCAACCTGCAGCGCGGCCCCCATCAGACCGAGCCGCAGCATCAGGCCGGTGCTGCCGCGCGCCATCAGGACTGTGCCCGTCGTACTGACCAGGGATTGAATGAAGCCGACGGGCGCCAGCCACGCAAGAATCACGGCCGATGCGTGCCATTTTTCACCCAGCATCAGGTTCACGAACGGCTCTCTCAGGGCAAACAGGCCAGCCATCAGCGGCGCTGTCAGAAAGGCGATAAAACCGACCGCCTTGAGATACAGGCTGGCCACGTCGGCGACCGCATCCTGCTTGCGGCTCATGACCGGGTACAGCACGCGCGAGACCACAAAGGTCATGTTCTGCAGCGGGAACAACATCACCCGATACGCCATCGAATAGACGCCCAGCGCCGCCGTTCCCAGGATTCGGCCGATCACCATGCTGTCGGCGTTGCGGGAGAAATACAGCACCACGTTGAACAGGGACAAATTGCCGCTGAAGCGGGCGATCGATTTGAATTCGGCCGCGCTCCAATGCCGGCGAGCGCGAAATGCCGAACGCGTCACGATGATGCCGGTCGACACCAGGGTCGCAACGATTATTTGAAATACCAGGCTAAAGACGCCGGCACCACGCCACGCCATCACCAATGCGACCGCCAGCCCGGCCAGCGCCGCAACGATCTCGGCACTCGCCACAACCGAGAACTTCGACTCGCGTTCCAGCAGCGCTTGGTGCAACACGCTCAGGCCGGTCATCGGGAACACCAGCGCCAGCAAATACAGCACGTTAGCCAGGCCTGCCTCGTGAAACATGTGCGCCATCAACGGCGCACCGGCGGCAATCAGTACCCCGATCAACAAGCCTAGACCAACATTGGTCCAGTGCACGGTACTGGCCATCTCGGGAGAAACCGATTTGGCCTGAATGACGGCGGCCGCCGTCCCCATGTCGCGGAACAGATAGGCGAGATTCGTCACGATCGCGGCCAACGCCATCAGGCCATACGCCTCCGGCGCGAGCAGGCGCGCCAGAACGGTCATGCTGACCAACTGCGACACGATTTTTGACCCTTGCGATAGCGCGACCCATCGTGCACTTGAGATTGTCGACAACGTTTATCCTTTTTGATTCTGTGGCGGTAAAGACGGCAACTTACTTCGGGCTCCGTTCGGAGGTGACGTGCAATTTCTTATTCGCATAGTTTTCGTTTGACGGTGGCCAGCCTCGCATGAAGAGAGCGCGGGACCGCCATTTCATAGAGCTGTCTCAAGCCGGGAAAGCGGCCGAGCGCAACCAATAGAATGAAGATCCTCGTGTATTCCGGCCGCGATTTGATTGCTTTGCATACCGAAAAATATCCATGCAAAAGATAGTAAAACCGTCTGACCAGGTCACGCTGAATGGGCGCTACGTGTGCCCTCTTGCTCTTGCAGTACGCCGCAATCGATTCCAGCGTGCGCAGATAGCCGTTCGCGTTGCGCATCGATTTCGGCAAGGTCATCGTCGATTCCGCACGAATTCGACGCTTGAAGAAAACTTTGTCAAGACAGAACGACGCACCGGCGGAACAGCTGAGGCGCATGATGATCTCTTCATCCTCATGCACGATATTCATGAATGTGAGACCGTTGTCCTCCCATAGGACTCTTTTTGACAGATACAGGCAGGGGCTGGCAAAATAGACATCGCGCCGCAGCATGGCACCGGTTGCCTCGATCCCGGAGCGGAATTCCTTGCTGATCTTCCTGTCGTACGACGGCATGTATTCCGATCGGCATCCCTCGTCCAAGAACGACTCGCCAGAAAAATAGATGATGTCGAGCTCCGGTTTCGTGCCCACCAATGCCTGCATCGCTGCGACAAAATCGATATTCAGTAAATCGTCCGCGTCAAAAAAATAGACAAACTCGCCGCTGGCCTGTGACAGGGCCAGATTCCTGGCGGATCCCTGGCCATTATTCCTGGAATGGAAAATTCTTACGCCATCGATGTCGCGGTACTGTTCGATCAATGCTCCAGTGGTGTCGGTGCTGCCGTCATTCACAACGATAATTTCGTGGAATTTTTCGGTTTGATTCAATAAAGAATCGAGCGCCGAGACGACATAATTCTCCACGTTGTAGGCCGGTACGATGGCGGTGATCAATATCTTGCTTTGCATTTTTCCATCCCTGGCTTCCATGTCGACTGGCTTCCTCAAGCCGCTCTCATCCCAAGAAACAGGCGTGCGGTGAGCGGCGACTTTTTCAGCAGCCGGTGGATCAGAAAACACAGCAGCAGCGCCCCCACCATGCGTGGCAGCGCCTGCGATACGCCGAATTCCTTTGCCATCACCAATTGCACGAACTGATGCAGGAACATGATTGTCATCGACGCGCCTCCGATCGCCGCTAGCGCGCGTCCGAGAACGTTTGACTGCAGATGCCGGGCGATCACGGCCAGTACCGCGATGCATGCCAATGCGCTAATCAGCGTGACGACCGGAAATCCGTAATCGACCGCCTTCATATCGAACGCATTGTGGTAGCCAAGCACATTGAGCGCCGCAGCCGCCAGCGCCACGATAAGCACCACCGGCGTCAGCCCGGAAATTTCGCGGAAGCGCGCGCAATAGCCGATGAAGTAAATCGGCGCCGCGATCAGCACAACGTTGGCGCTCCACGGCAGCCAGAGCTGGGGCAACAGCAAGGCATTCACATACGCGCACACCAGCATCAGGCTGGAAATCAGCGCGCATTGCCGCATCGAGTATCTGCGCAAGAGGAAGTGCATCAATTGCTGCGTCAGAAAATAACAGGTGACGAACCAGAAGACAGCGGCAAAGCCGGTCAGGAGTGGGCCGCCCAACAGCATCGGCTTGATCAGAGAGGTCAGCACCCAGGCGCCGGTCCAGCGCTGATCAGGAAATGCGACGAGCAGTTCGAGCGGCCACAGGACCACCAGAAAACACAGATATGGGACCAGCAAACTGCGCGTCTTCGCCTTCAGATAGCCGCCCTGCGAACGTTCCGGGTTGTGCAGCCAGCCGCCGAGCAGGAAGAACAAAGGCATGTGGAACATGAAGATCGTCTTCACCAGCAACTGGTTGTACGTGATGTGTCCGACGACGACGAAGATGATTCCCAATCCTTTCAATACGTCGACCCACGGTTGTCTTTTCAGTTGCTGCCGAGCGAACCCGTCGCCCGAAACAGCGCCCGGCACCGGCGCTGGCGGCACAATCGAAGACGATCCCAGACTGCGGACGACTTCAAAATTCATTGAGCACCGTACCGACCACGAAGATGCTGGCATGGTTCATCGTATCCACCAAATTCGTCACTGCGCGAATACGGCTGACGTCTTTGTGCGCGATCACGAGCGCCGCGCCTGCGCGGGCGGCAACACTTTGACTATCTGCGCAGACGCCGGCGGCAGGCGTGTCAATCAGGATCACGTCATATCTGCGTCCCAACTCCTGCAGCAATTGCTGAAATATCGGCCGCGCGAGCAGTTCCTGCGGATTGGGCGGTATGACGCCGGCCGGCAATACGGACAGGTCGACCAGCGCGGGAATGCGCGTAATTGCGTCGATGTTGCTGCGGCCGGAAAGAATAGCGGACAAGCCACTGCGGTTTGGCAGGCCGAACAGTGCGTGCTGGCGCGGGTGACGCATGTCGGCGTCGATCAACAGGGTACGCTCGCCGAGTTGCGAGAAAACCACCGCCAGATTCGCGGCGAGAAAGCTGCGGCCTTCATTGCGCGCCGGGCTCGTGATCGCCAGCGCGGTATGTTCCTCCGTGCTGTCGAACCAGCGCATCATCAGCTGGCTGCGCAGCGCGCGCAGCGTTTCGACCTGCGCACTGAAGGGATCGTAGGCCGCGATCAGCTCATGGCTGACCTGGCTGTTTCCCTTTAATAAATAGGGAAAGTCGAACTGGCGCGACAGTCCCAGCTCGATATCGGCCTGCGTCAACAAGCCAAGACCGATCGCAGTCTCGCCAAAGCGTTGACCGCGCTCATGCTGAATGCGCAAGATCCGATCCGCGTTTTCGGGGCTCAGGCGTCCGGCATCAACCAGGATTGCACCGATGGAGCGATACGGCTGGCCACGCGCCCTCTTCTCGGCGAGTTGTGACACGGTATTGTCATCGACAAGTACATTGGCATCTATCATTTTTTTCCATTTTCCCATGCTGTTATTTGTCGCGGCGGCGGGTCCGCGATTAGCCGGCAGCCACGGTCCCGACAGTCGGATCGCGGGGTGCGAACGCTGGTTTATTGGATTGCTGACGCGCCACCGCGTTGGACTTTCTTATGACGCCAAGCACCGGAAGCCCGATGACCGCCGACAGATCCGCCGCCGAGCGCACGCGCCTGTCAAGCAGCTCAAGAATAACGGCGCCGCCGATGCCAAGAAGCATGCCGACAATCGACGCGATCAGGGTATTGAGCAAGAGCTTCGGGCCGAACGGCTTTAGCGGCGCCAAGGCAGGCGTCAGCACCGCGATGTCGGACTGGTTCGCCTGTCCTTCAAGATTGGTCAGCATCAGGCGCTGTGAGATGGTGTCGTAGGCGCGTTGTGCGCTGTCCGCATCCTTGCTGAGGACCGACAATTCATCCCGTGCGCGATTCAGATTCAAGACCTTCAGTTTTTGCGCCTCCAATGCGGCGCGGGCTTCGCCGCTACGCTGCTGCAGGATGGTCGCATTGCCGCTCACCGCGTTTGAAGCGACCGCGATTTGCGCATTCAAGTCTGCGCGCAACTTGGCCACTTCGGCCTCGGCACTCTGGTATTGCGGATGGTTCTTGTCCAGCCTCTGTTTGATATCGGAGAATTTCGATTCGGCATTCCCCAATCCGATCTTGAGATTCTGGATCAGCGGATTGTTCGCCACATCGGGCGACTCGGACGCATTACCGCCCCTGACCTGGCGCTGACGCGATGTCGCCTCCATCGCCTGTCCCTGAGCCACCACCAGTTGGCTGGACAGTTCGTTGAGGCGGACCGATTCGACATCGAGGCTCTTGTCGGTGCTCACAATGCCATGGTCCTGCTGATACTTGGAGAGCTTCTTCTGCGCGGCTTCAAAATTCTCACGCAACAATTTGACCTGATCATTGAAATAGACCGAGGTCTTTTTCGATGGATCGACCTTCAGCTGCACGCTCATTTCCTGATAGGCTTTACCGAACGCGTTGGCAACGTCGGCTGCCAGTTGCGGGGCGAGCCCCGTGTAGCTGATATCGAGGACGCTGCTTTCGCGCGACGGCTCCACCGCGAGCTTTGCCAGCAGTCCAGCCGCGACCCAGTCGCGAATATTTCCTTCGCCGTCGGTGGACTTCAGAAAGTTCTGCTTCACTTTCTCACCTTCAGCCAGTTTAAGCGCATCAACCACCTTCACTGCGACACTCATACTGTTGACGATATCGACCTGCGTGGACATATAGCCCGGCAATAATTGCGACGGCATGGCGACGCCGGTCACCGGATCGGTCCCCTTGTAATTGAGTACCAGCGATGTCGTGGCCTTGTAGGTCTTGTGCATCAGCAGGCTCACGGCAAGCGCCGTCGCCACCGTCACGAGGAAAGTGAGCAGGATGATTCGGTAGTGCGCGCGCAAGATTAGAAAAAACTGCGATAAATTCATTGGTGCCTCCTTGGAAGATGGCGGCCGATTGTCGGGGTGCGCATCAGAACCAGCTTTCCTGGACCTGAATCACATCATTGGTCTGAACCAGGTCCTCTTCCTTCGCCTTGAACTCATGGACCTTGCCGTCTGCGTCGCGCCGTTTGATGCGCATGCCGCGTTCCGTGCCGCGCGCAGTCAAGCCGCCGCCAACCGACAGTACCTGCTGCACTGTCATGTTGGGCTCCAGGCGATAGGACCCGGGCTTCTGGACTTCGCCGTAGATATAGAACTTGGGTGCCCTCTCGACGAACACGACGTCGTCTGTTTTCAGGTCCAGATCCATTTTCAAATCGCCGGACCGGACCATATCGACCAGATTGACCACTTCTTTCTTGCTGTGGCCGTTCCGATTGCGAATCAAGAGGACCGTGTCGCCGCCATCCGGCATGACGCCGCCGGCGAGCGCCAGAATGTCGATCAGGCTGTGCTTGCCGTCAATCGGATAGCGTCCCGGCTTGGCAACCTGGCCGAGCACGGAGACCAGCTGGCTATTCTGTGAAGTGACCAGAATATTGACTTGCGGCTTGAGGACGAAGCCGCCACTGACGAGCAGGCCGGCGATCTTCTTTTCCGCGTCCGCAATGGCAAGGCCGCCTACCTTGACTTCACCGACCAGCGGGAAGGTGATGCTTCCGGTTTGACTGACCCTGGTCTCCAGTGACAGATCGGGATTGCCGTACACGGATATCTTCAGCACATCGCTCGGGCCGAGCTGAGTATCTTCAGCACTGGCGCTGACGCCCCAGAGGCCGAGCACCAGTACCAATATAGCCATCATGATTTTAGTCATCTTTGTTCATCCATTTTTGTTGCTGGTTAATGTTGCTGGTTAAGCGACAGCCACCGGGGCGTGCTACTTGAATCCAGCCATGCCGCTTTCGACTTGAATCGCCGCAGGCGAACCGGGCGACTTCGGTGCCGGCAGCGGCACGGAAGCCAGGCGCCTGTTATTGAGATATTCGATCTTGGCCGAAGCGCGCAACCGCCCGAGTTCCACATCGCTGATCTGCTCGCGCTTCCTGTTGGCCAGGTAGTTCTCAATTTGCGGCACAGCCATCTCCGCGGTCACCGGACTGGGCTTTACATCGTAAATGGCGTCGAGCATGCTGTGCTCGCCGGCCTTGATGACGAATATCTGGTTCCGGCGCATGGTCTTCAGCTTCGCGATCATTTCCGGCGCGAGGTCCGCGGTGCTGCGGGTCAGCTCGGTGCGCTCATACCGGACGTGATGCCGGTCGAGCCAGGCCGCTACCTGGTTGATCGATCTGGCAGAATCGAGCCGCGATTTGAGTGGCGCGCTGAAATCCTTGGTGGCAACGATCAATTCCTTCATATAGAACGTTTTGCGTTTCGTGAACAACTCGGGATGCGCGTGAAAATAAGCATCTACCTCGGCCTTGCCCGGTTTGTTCACGGCGGCGAATCTGCTTTGCAGATAGGCCTGGGCCAGGATTTGTGTCTTGGCCCGCTCGGTCGCCTGGATCACTTGAGGGTCGCGGTCAAGCTTATTACGCAGTGCCTCATTCTTTAGCAGCTGCCGATCGATCATCGTCTCCAGCAATTGCTTATCGACTGCTTCTTTCGTGGCCAGTGGAGCGTCCTCGGCCGGGGCCGAGCCACTGGCCGGTTGCAGCAACGAGATTTCGACATCGTTGACCTTCGCCAGCGGTAATGGTCGCGTGGCGCTAACTTCCTTAGCCGCGGTCTTGCCGCTGTCGCAGGCGGCCAAGCTCATGACAAGAACGAGCGCGAAAACGCCGCACAATGCCGGTCTTTTCAATACCTGGGGGCCCCCCGTCCCGGCCGAATCCGGGGTGCGAGTCTTTTTGGAAATCAAAATCTGCTTCTTTCACTATGATTTTTCTGGATCAGCACAAAAAATGGAAACCCAAACTCAAGGGAGAACTTTAGCGATCCCAGTGGATGCCGTCTGTGCGATAACAGACCTTGCAGCTACGTTATTTTCTTGAAACCGAACGGACGCTGGCGGCGGCGTCCCTGGTAAAACACGCAAGCAAGGGCCAGCAACAGGACAGCCCAGATCTTGGGCGCTGCGGGCAATGCCACCATCGAGCCGTAGCCCGGTTCCGCATCGGACAAGCCGGCATCGGACGCGGGCACGGCGAATGACGAGAATGCGTCGCCTGCGTAAGACGCGAAAGATCCTTCGCTGACATCCCGGGCGGCCAGGATTGCCGCATCGTTCCCCTTACTCAAGCCGACGCGATAGGCACCGAATCCCGCGTAGGAAGCAGGCGCGGCAGATACGCCTGAGTCGCCATCGGTTCCGGCTCGCTCCAGGTTGTCCTTGATCCCGAAAGAATTGTTGTCGGACCCCAGCGCGGAATGGACATCTACCGCCACCATCCGCGCTTCGTGCAGCTTGATAATCGGCACACTTGCACTCACCCAACCGGAGGCGCTAAAGAGCAGCGCAACCAGCAACAGTCGTTGCTTCTTCATGGGATTCCTTTCAGTTTGTCTTTCACTATTCGGCAGTAAAATGTGTTAGGTCAGGCGCGGCCGTTAGTAAGCGTTATCTCGGCCTAACACGACCTTCACGGTTCGCAGAATGATCCACAGGTCGAGCGATATCGACCAGCTGCGCAGGTAATCCAAGTCATATTCAATCCGTGCCGCCATCTTGTCCAAGGTATCTGTTTCTCCACGAAATCCGTTCACTTGCGCCCAGCCGGTAATTCCCGGCTTGACCTTGTGACGCAGCATGTAACCCTTGATCAATCCGCGATACTGTTCGTTATGCGCCACCGCATGCGGGCGCGGACCGACGATGCTCATGCGTCCCTGCAAGACATTGATAAACTGCGGCAGCTCGTCGAGCGATGTGCGACGCAGAAACGCGCCGAGCCTGGTCACCCGCCGGTCGTTCTTCTGCGCCTGGGTCACCCTTGCACCGTCCTCGCAAACGGCCATCGAGCGGAATTTATAGACGATGATTTCTTCACCGTTCAACCCGTAGCGGCGTTGCTTGAAGATCACCGGACCGGGCGAGGTCAGCTTGACCGCCACCGCAATCGATAACATGACAGGCGCCAGCAAAAGTTGGATAAGCGAGGCAATCACGATGTCACTCAAGCGCTTGACCAGGCTATTGACGCCGGCAAAAGGGGTCTCGCAGATTGCCACCACCGGCACGCCGCCCACCTCGTCGAAGCGTGCCTGCATCAAATCGAAGATGTAGATATCCGGCAGGAAGTAAATCGAAGCGGTCGTGTCCTGCAACTCGTCGAGCAGCTGGCGCACGCGCGGCTGCGCCGACATCGGCTGACTAATAAAAATCACATTGATATTGTGTTCGCGCACATAGCCGGCGATGTCCGCCATGTGGCCGAGCAAGGGGGTATCGAGCCCCGCCGGGAGCCGGCCTGGAGCGCGGTCATCAAAGAATCCGCGCATCTGCATGAACATATGAGGATATTCGGTGATACGGTCGGCCAGCTTCAGGCCGATTTCGTTGACGCCGACGATGACGGCAGAACGAACCTGGCCGTTCTTGTGCAGGTCCGACGCGATCTTGCGCAATGCCAGATGGCTCGCCAGCAGCGCAAACGGCGTAATGAAAAACCAGGACACGATCACGCGATCGGCATACTTATATGAAAACCCGGTAGCGTAGCCAATGAACATCAGGATCGCGACGAAAATCGTCCATCCAAAAAATATGTCGCGCGCGAATGCCAGCACCCTGCCGCGGCGCCAGTTGCGGTATGAATCGATCTGTTCGTGCAGATACGACGAAATGAAAAATGCAATGATCGCCAATACCAGATAGCTGCCGGAGAACGGCTCGTTCAGTGCCAGCGTCAACAGATACAGCGTACTCAGAATCACCAGCGGATCCAGCAATCGTTTGAAAAACGATAGCACCGGGATATCGTTGTATGCCGTGATCTTCGTGAGTTCAGAATTCATAACGCGAACTCAGCATGGCGCCGTTGTCCGGATAGCTATTGCCGTTGATACTGGAATCCCTATTCTTGCGATGAGCCTCGACCGCCAGTTTGAGGTGATCGGTCGCCAGATACGTCAGCTTGACCGATGCCGTGCGATAGGTGTCGATGCGATCCTCGGCAAACAGGGACGGAACCGCCGCAGTGCCGCTATAGTCGCTGGTCTCATGCTTGAGAAGGCCCTCGAGCCGAAGCTTGCTGGTCAAGTCCCACGTAGATCCGACGCTCAGCCCTTGATTGAGCGTATAGCTGGCAGTGAGATCATCGAGCGCGCCAATCTCGCGCCAGCCGCTCAGCGTGACGCCTATCTTGCCGGTCGGCTGCCAGTTCGCAATCAGGCGCGCGTTCAGGCCGCTATAGTCGCGCTGCGAAAAGAAATCGTGCTTGCGCTGCACATAGCCGCCCAGGAATTGCAGCTGTGTTTTCCCTGTCAGTAGCCAGTCTATCTTGGCCTTGATCTCGTTCTGATCGTAACTGTTGTCGACTGCGAGCGAGCCGAACTGCTGTGGATTGGGCAGGTTGCCGCGCGTGTGACGCAACTGCACGCCGACCGTACTGCCGCTGTGCGCCAGGTAATCCAATCCGAGTTCCGCGGTATCCTCGACGCGATTACCGGCCTGTTGCGTTTCGAGATCGTAGCTGAGGCTGTCGCGTGATAATCCGCCGCGCAATCGCCAGCTGGGATGAAGACGCCAGGCTCCGTCGAAAAACTCCCTGCGCTTCGTGCGCAGGTTGCGCTCCCGCGTGTTGAGATTCGCCAAGGACGTCAATCCCTCCACATAGGGCGCCAGTCCCTCGACGTAGCTAGCTCCGAGGTTGCCTTCCACGTGATCGCCGACATGCCAGTTCCAATTGCCGAGCAAATCCTTGCTGTCATTATCGAGTTCCCGCATGCGATCGTAATTCACATGGGAAACATTGAGGTTGGCAGTGAATACCTGCTGGCTGATTCGCTTGTTGATGGCCAGCCCGGCCTCCGCGCGGCGCGAGGTATCGGACAAATCGACGCCGCTCGTGTTGGCGCCATTCGGGATTCCCAGGACGTTTTCGTCATAGGCGTAGGAATAGCCCACGTAGGGACGGAATACGTCGCTGTCAGCGGCAAACACGGGCAAGCAGGTCGCCGCCGCACCCAGTCCCAGAAAAAAGTGCAGCATCCCCTGCCAACGCAAGAGGGGCATCGGCTGGTACGGGCGCACGGATGTCTCAAACTTCATTTGTGCAGGAATCGTTCTTGAAGCGTGCGCAGTGCTAGTCATGTCGATCCGATAGAATTTCATTCCGTTACTTCTTCCTCTGTGAAACGACTAACGCCACGATTGCTCATGGTTGGTCCGGCCGGATCGCGAAGCAATTTGAAAAAGGCATCATTCACGTTCGATACCTTCCCGTGTGTGCGTCAAGCAAACATATTTCTGGATGACGGCTTTTTTCCGGAGCACCGAGACCGTCCTGGCGACTGATCGCGAAGGGTACGGCCCCGTCGTATACCCGGTTCTGGGTTGTCACAAATTAATGATAGTGGGAAATCGACGCTCGTTCTGTGGGCTACGACACATAAGGATTCTTTAGTCCTACCAAGTTCATTGAAGTTGCCGTGCGGCTAGAATGGGCGGACCTAGATGCTTCCTCTGTACAACGTCGATCGCACTTTCAGGAAATGCTCGGCCGAAATAGTTTCTCTCGCATGCGTATTCACATCCATAATCACTCACTGTCAAAGGCTGAAAGTGCCTTGCAGTAAGAGATGTCGTAATGGAAATGGTTCAAAAGCGATACATCTCGAAACGTTTTTTACATCAATCTATTTGACAAACGAAATGGTGCCCTGCTATTCATGCTTCGCCTGTTTTTTGCGGCAGCATGCATTCCGTGTCCCCTGTCGGCCGACGAACGAATTTTGAAGTTTGCAACGCGCAAGGAGCAGTGTGAATATTTTTGATGGCGTGATAATCAGCTATGTCAACCAGTTTTCCCGGCATTCCCGAATTTTTGACAGAGCTCTGGCGCTTATCGCCGACAACCATTTGTTAAAGGGGGGAATACTGGTAACCGTAGTCTGGTGGCTATGGTTCAGGGAAGAGGAAACGAAGGATTCACACAAGCGTGAATACATCATCGCGACATTTATCGGCTGTACTGCCGGCATGGCGCTGGCGAGATTGCTGGCGTTGACCTTGCCATTTCGCCTCAGGCCATTACATGAGGCAGGGCTGAATTTCTTGCTGCCCTATGGAACGTCGCCGACCATTCTGGACGGTTGGAGCTCGTTTCCGAGCGACCATGCTGTATTGTTTTTCGCATTGTCCACCGGCCTGTTATTTGTCTCGAGGACGACCGGCGTCATTGCGCTCGCCTACACGACGATCTTCATTGCCCTTCCGAGGATTTACCTGGGCTTGCATTATCCGACGGACATTCTTGCCGGTGCGGCGATCGGCGTGCTCATTTCATTGCTCTGTAATGTTCTGCTTGCAAAGACCGCGCGTCTGCATGCGATTGCAAGCTGGTCCTACACAAAACCGCAATTTTTCTATCCGCTGTTTTTTCTCTTCACTTATCAAATTGCCGATCTGTTCAGCAGTAGCCGGGCTCTTCTCGGCGACGGATTCAGCTTGATTGGAGCGCTCTTTTCCTAGCCACGAGCGCATGAGCTCGCGAGGAACGCAGGCGATGCGCGCTCAGAAACGCGTCTCGCGCGCGGCGCGCAAGAACCCATCGAGAATGGGCGTGCAATCGAGCAGATCGGTGACACCAGCCTGATGGAATTCGGGATGCCATTGCAGTCCCACGACGAAGTTCGCCTTGCGGTAACGGATGGCCTCGATGATATTGTCGCCGCCCGAGACAGCTTCTATGGTCAAGTCGCGTCCCAATGTCTTCACCGCCTGATGATGAATCGAATTCACGAGAAACCTCGACTGCGTCGAAAGAAGACGTGCCAGCGAAGAGTCTTCCACAAAGCGGAGTTCATGGTAATGCTGGTCGTACAAGGCGTTGACGTGTTCGATCGCGGTCGGTACATCGGCGCCAATATCCTGGTAGAGCGAGCCACCGAACGCCACATTGATCAACTGGCAGCCACGGCAGATGCCGAGCACCGGCTTGCCCGCCTCGATGAACTCGTGCAACAGTTCAAGCTCATACATGTCTCTTGCCTGGTCTCCGCCCCACTCCGGCTTCGTCGCCGCCTCTGAATAACTTTTCGGAGAAACGTCGGCGCCGCCCTGCAGGACCAGTCCATCGAGGTGCTTTGCGTAGTCGCGAAGCCGGATGTTGCTGTGTCGGAGCAGGCTGTTCCCATTCACGGTCGGCACCATGAATACCATCACGTCGCGCGACATGACCCACTGCGCGATCGATTCCTCCAGGTATTGACAGGTCTTGCTGCGCAGCCCGAGCGAGCCGGGTTCGGGATGAAAGATTCGGGCCGAGATGCCGATCTTCAGCGTGCGTCTCGAAATGTTGCGCACGGCTTGATTCGACAAGGCGCGGATGCGCGCGGAAAAAACGTCCCACATGGTTCGCCACGGCGCCTCGCCTGCAATCTGGTAACGCGGCGTGTCGCTGTGCTGACGGACAATCGGATCGGCGAGGTCCGGCTTGCGTGCTTCTGGCGCGGGGTCGGGTACACCGGTGATGGTCGGTTTGGTCGGTTCTGACATGGCTTTGAAGGTGATGGATTCTGCGCACACTGTATATCAACCAGCATGGCTCGGCCACCTCCGGATGGCGAGTGTCGGAATGATGCCTTCTTTTTCGGGAATAGAGAATGGCAGACAGATCACGGGCGACGGATCGTCAACCGGACCTTCCTGCAGGCACGCCCGCGCGATGCGCATTCGCGGCTCAGCGGATCAGCTTCAGCCCCGGCGGCAGCGACTCGCCCAGAACGCGCTGCGTGTTGGCCTCGTCAAGTTGCACGACTTCGCGCACCATCATGATCCAGGAAGGCGCCGCGTCGGTCGCCTTCAGCCGCCGGATGATTTGCTCGCGGAGCGCAGCCGGCAAGTCGCGCGAACGGTCGCCGGTCATGCGCGCAAGATGGGCCGCGGCAAAGGCCGCCGATTCGGTCCGTTTCCAGTCGAGTGCCAGGATCGCGTCAAGCCAGCCCGCAACGGCCTCGGCCGGTACGACGTCGTGCGCGCTGCCGTAGAACGGCTGGCGTGCGCCGATGCGTCCGATGGCCCACAGGTTCCGGCTCGTCATGCCGTCCGGCTTGTGCGGCGACGCAGTCGATTGTTGAATGCGTTCGAGCAGCCAAGTCCCGATTTCAATCTTGTAGGCGGCCGGGATGCGTTCCAGCGATGCGCCGACGCGCAACATGTCGTCATAACCGCCCTTCACCAGCGCGGCCGGACGCTGCTGGATTCCGGTTTCACCGGCTTGCATATTGAACGCGAAATCGTCGAGCACGCGCAGCTGCGCTTTTGCGTCCAGGCCGCCGGCAACGCGGCGCCACAAGGTCCACCATTCGGAGCAAACGTGGCTATCTTTGCCATACTGCGCGCCCAGTTCGAACAGCGACCAGAGCTGTTCGATTCGCCAGTCGTCGAGCGGGTAGCCATAGCCTGGCCGCAGGCAATAGCCGGCCAGATTCAGCCACAGGCGTTCATGTTCGGCCGAGCGGCGCCGGCCGCGCGCGCGTTGCCACAGCGCGTCGAATAACTGGCGCAACAGCGGCGTGCGCCAGTGTTCGCGCTTGCCAAGCAGATGCTCCAGTTGGAGCCTGAGCTGCTTGACTTCCTTCGGCACGACTTGCTGGGCGCGCGCACCAAAAATCCGGTCGATCTTTTCGATCGCCTCCGTGAAACGGGGCGGCAGCCGGTCTTCATTTTCGGACTCGGCGAGCTCGCCGGATTGCGCACTCTCGCCGCGCAGCTGGAATTCCAGCAGCCAGCGCTGCCCGGCATCCAGGCTGCCTTGATTCAGCGCGACGCAATGCATCTCCAGCGTGCCGAGTTCGGTCAGCGCGGTCGCGAGCCGCACCGGAATTTCGCACGGCCCGTGTCCCGTGTCCCGTGCCGCTGCCGCTTGCATGACCATGGCGATAGGAGGCAGACGGACGAAGTCACCGCTCTCAAGATCGACGATTTCGCCGGCGCGCGGTGGCGGCTGGTTGCCGGACTCGGCGGTCGAAGAAACCAGGTGAAAGCGCACCGGTTGTCCCAAGCGCAAGGCGAAGCTGCGATCCGTCAGCAGTATTTCGCGGCCGGTTTCGCTGCCGCGCGGCAGAATGCAGATGCCGCGCCGGCGATTCGGCGTACCGCCCTGGCCGCCTTTCCTGCCATCCTCGTCTAGCACCAGGAAATAGCTGCGCGGCGAGCCGCCGCCGATTCTTGGGGCACGTCCTTGACGTGCGATTGCATAGGCAACGGCACCTCGCGCCACCGCGACATCCGGATTGTCGTTGTGCAGCAGCCTGGGCGGCGCACCGCGCCATGCATGCAGGGTGTCGGTCAGCCGTCTGGCCAGCGCATCGGCGCGGAATACGCCGCCGTTGAGCAGGACCGTATCGGGAAAGGCCGGCTCGTCCGGCAAATCACAACCGATGGCCTCGCGCGCTTCTGCCGCGTGCTGGCTCAAGAAGCCGGCAAGGTGGCGTGTGATCGCAGGGTCGCTCGCATAGGGCAGCCCGAACTCGACGATGCCGCTGCGGCCGCGCTTTGGCGGTTCATCCGCTTGAACCATCGGAAAGAATCCCTCGACGACGAGCTGCTCGACTTCCTCACGCGTCAGCGCGACCGAACGCGCCGCGCCGATGAGTCGCGAGCCGGCGCCGAGCAGTGTCACCATGGTGCGCGCCGGCGCGTCCGCCGCCAGCAGCAGTTCCTTGGCCGCGCGGCAGCGCTCGATCAGTTGCGACAGGCTGGCAGCCGACAAACGCGCAACCGAAGCGCCGGCATCGGCATCCGCGAGGCGCGTCTCGACCAGATGCGCCAGCGCCAGATCCATGTTGTCGCCGCCGAGCATCAAGTGATTGCCGACACCGATTCGCGTGAGTTGCGGCTGGCCGTCGCGCATCTCGACTTTGATCAGGCTGAAGTCTGTCGTGCCGCCGCCGACATCGCAAACCAGCACGAGGCGTGTCTGCGCCAGTTCCGCGGCTAGGCGATGGCGATGGCGGAACAGCCAGTCGTAGAAGGCCGCCTGCGGTTCTTCCAGCAGGCGCACGCCGGGCAAGCCGGCCTGGCGTGCCGCTGCCATGGTCAGCGCGCGCGCGCCTTCATCGAACGAAGCTGGTACCGTCAGCACCAGCTCTTGCCGCTCGAGAGCGCTTTGCGGAAAACGCCAATTCCACGCCGCGCGCACGTAGGCCAGATAGCTGGCGCTGGCCGTGACCGGCGACACCTTGGCGACCTCTGCCGGAGCGCCCCAAGGCAGTATCGGCGCCAGCCGGTCCACCGCCGGATGCGATAGCCAACTCTTGGCGCTGGCCACCAGCCTGCCCGGCACTTGCGCGCCCAGCTTGCGTGCCAGGCTGCCGATCACCACCGGCTGCGGCTCGGTCCCATCGATCGCCTCGGGCTGCGGCCACGGCAATTGGAGTGCCCCCGCCGCCAGTTCGCCTGCGGCGGCGTGGTAGCGCAAGGACGGCAGCAGCGCGCGCGCGGCGACTTCGCCGGGCGCCACCAGCTGCTCGATCTCAAACAGCAGGATGTCTTCGCTGTCCGCCCCGGCACCGGCCTTTGCATAAGCGACCACCGTGTTGGTAGTGCCGAGATCAATGCCGACGACATACTGGTTCATCGCTTGCCTCTATTCAGCCCTCGCTGCCGCGCACATTGAATTCGACGTTCCAGCGCTCGCCTCCGCTGCGCGACACCGCCACCAATTCCAGCGTCCCGGTTTCGGTCGCCTTGGCGAGCAGTTTCACCTGCACCACTTCGCCCGGCTGGCGGCCCTCGGGCGGCAGCGTGGCGCGGATTTCCTCCAGCTCCTGTAGTTCGTCCGGCTGCCAGAAATCGAGCATGGTGCCGATCGCATCCTGGCGGCGGACCGACGAGCCGAAGAAGCGCAGGTGCACCGGCTCACCGACCACCAGCCCGAATTCCTGTGCCTGGGAGGAAGGCAGTTCCATCTCGGTCCCCTCCTCCATGCCGAACGGCGCGATGCACAGTGCCTGCATCGGCGGCTCCATGCCCGGCACGGCGGGCATGGCCGATTCCACCCCGACGTAATAGGCGCGCGCGGTGCCGCCGCGAATGCGCACGCCGCCGCCGCGCCGCACGTAGCTGTAATACGCCGCGCCTCGGGCGACCGCGAGATCCAGATCGGCACCTGCCAGCATCCGGACCGGCGCGGCCTCTTCGGCGGCGAGCCAGCCATTGACCGTGGCGATGGTGCGTTCGATCAGGATGTCCGACTTGAAGACGCCGCCGTTGAACAGCACGGCGGTGGGATGGAGAAAGCTTGCTGCCGCGTTTGGTTTGCCGATGAAGCCTTCGAGTTCGGCAGTGGCCGCCACCTGACGTCCGAGGAAAGCCGCCAGGTGGCGCGTGATCGCGGCATCCTGCGCATAGGGCAAGCCGAGCCGCGTCAGGCCGCCGCGCGCGCGACTGAGCGGGCGCTCGGCGATCTCCACTAGCGGGAAGAAGCCGTCCAGGATGATCGCCGTGACCTCGTCGCGCGTCAGCTCGGTGCGCAGCGAGCCGCCGATCAATTTCGAACCGCGGCTGGGCACCACGATCGGCACTGCGTTCAGTTCCGGATCGGACAGCAGGTGCTCCTTGGCAGAGCGGCAGGCATAGGTCAACGCGCGCAGTTGCCATGGGTCGAGCTGACTGCCGGTGGCCGCCAGTTTGCGGGCCAGCACATGGGCCAGCGCCAGGTCCATGTTGTCGCCGCCCAGCAGGATGTGGTCGCCAACGGCGACCCGGTGCAGTTCCAGGTTGCCGTCACGCTCGACCACCGCAATCAGCGAGAAATCGCTGGTACCGCCGCCGACGTCGACCACCAGGATAATGTCGCCCGGCTTGACCTCTTTGCGCCAGCCGCCCTCGCTGGTCTGGATCCAGTTGTATAGCGCGGCCTGCGGTTCTTCCAGCAGAGTCAGCGAGGCATAGCCGGCCGTTCTCGCCGCCTCTGCCGTCAACTCGCGTGCCGCCGGGTCGAACGAAGCGGGAATGGTGACGGTAATGTCCTGTGCGCCGAACGGTGCCTCCGGATGGGCGTAGTCCCATGCCTCGCGCAGATGCGCCAGATAGCGGATCGAGGCGTCGAGCGGCGACACGCGCGTCACTTCTTCCGGCGCATCATTCGGCAGGATCGCCGCGCGCCGGTCCACGCCCGGATGGCACAGCCAGCTCTTGGCGCTTGATACCAGGCGGATCGGCGTGGTCGCGCCGCGGCTGCGCGCCAGTTCGCCCACCGCATAATCCTGATCGTCGCCCCACGGCAGACTCAACGCGCCGGCCGCGAATTCGTCGGCATGCGGCAGGTACAAGAAAGACGGCAGCAAGGCCGGCGCCTCGACTTCGCCTGGCGCCGTGAGCTGCGGAATATCGAGCACGCCGAGAACAGTCTTTTCACCATCGCTGGCAGCGAGATCGACATAGGCCAGCGCGGAATGCGTGGTGCCGAGGTCGATGCCGATGGCAAAGCGCGGCTCGCTCATAGTTCCACCTCGGCCTGCGCCAGGACCGCGGCGTCATGACGGTCGGCCAGTTTCGGCAGCCGTATCTCGGACACGCGCCAGCCGCGATGGCTGAGGCTGCCTTGGAACGGCGGCTTGCCGACCACATTGCCGGTGAGCCGGATGGCAGCGGCGTCGAACCCATCGTTCAGGGTGATGCGGCTGCCTTCGGGTTCCTGGCGCACCGGCACGATCGTGAAATGTTCGAGCAGCACCTTGCGGCAGCCTTCGTGCACCACGCGGGCCGCCGCGCCAATATCGGCATCCGAATAACTCGCCAGATTTTCCTCGGTGAAATCGATCAGGCGTGCGTCGCGCTGCAACAGCCCCAGCAGCTGCAAGGCGGCGTCGGGCCGCACCTCTTTAAGCGGGCGCGGCGCCGGTTTCGGCGGCTCCGGTGCGACGATCGGTGCCGGCTGGCGTAAATTGTGCACACGTGCAGCAAATTCGGCGTCGGAAAGAATGCGAAAGAACGCGCCGAAGGCGAGCGGGATCCGGCGCAACAACGATGGCTTCACGTTGTTCGGTGACGGGGTATTCGGGTTGGACATCTATGGCTCCTGTGTTTCGGACCGCACGGGCAGATGGCGGCCAGCGGACGGTATCGCTACATCCCTGTATCGTTTTGCGACCATACGACGCAGATCGAGTTGAATGAAGATGGGCCGCGATTGCGGCCCATCTTCACGACGTGCTTGTGTCGTATAAGAATCAGTCCTGGGCGCTGCCGCTTACGTGTTTGTCGCGATCTTGTTCGGCCATTGCCTCCGTCGCTTCCTGCGTTTTAACCGGTTGCTCGGCGGTCCTTGACGACGGCTCGTAATCTGCTACAGGAGTGGTAATGACGGATTTCAGCATTGCAACCGCTTTCTCGGTACCGGCCGGCGCATTCTTGGCGGCCTCATCAACCAAGGCCGTCACGCTGGCGCGGACTTCGGCGAATTGTGCTTGCGCGTCCTTGGCGAATTCCTCGCGCGTGGTGGCGAGGATCTCGGTCAGGTGGCGGCTATACGAAGCCAGTTTCTCGGAAGCCGGCGTGGCTTGGATGCGCGAGAAGAATTCTTTTGGATCGCCGGTGGTGACTAATTGATTGGTTGCCTCGAGAGATTCTTGTGCGGTCGCTTTAGCAGCGGCGAGATTCAAGGAAACCAGTTTTTCCATGCCGGTGAACGCATGGTTGGTCAGCGCACTGAAGCGTGCCAGTTGGAATTCGAGATTGGATCTGGTGGCGGATGAAAATTGTTCTGGGAAAGCGAACATAGTGTTCTCCTTAGTGACAACAAGCGATTCCTGCGATCGGTCGACAAAGTCGATGAATTGGTGCGTTGCAACAAATTGTATTTTACCCGATGGGCGACTGATAGCCGGGTCAAGGGACAAAAAAACTTTGAAATTACGACGCTAATGCGAGCAGGAAATTTAGTTGTTTTGCTGCATTGCACGATGCAGGTAGGATTGCCTGAGCCCCCGCATGCGAAGCGCTTGCCGCGGGGCCGGAACCATTGACTGTTGGCGTTGAATGGGCGCTGCCTGCATTGACCTCATCGATCGCAGCGCTATTGGCACGCTCTTTGGTCAGCGTGAATCGGGAGATTCCGAATCCACCAACGGAGTGCAGAAACAAAAAGTGTTTGGTCCCTGCATCTTGGCCCTGTACATGGCCGCATCGGCGTGCCTGATCAGGTCGTCGGCATCTTGCCCATCCTCAGGATAAACGCTGATGCCGATGCTGCTTCTAACGCTCACGGGCTGACCCTCGAGCACCACTGGCCGTGACACGGCATCAAGGATTTTTGTCACGACCAAGGGGATATTGTCCTTGACGCCGATCTCTTCCAGAAGCACGACAAATTCGTCGCCTCCCAGGCGAGCCACGGTATCTTCGGAGCGAACGCAAGCAGATAGTTTTTGTGCCACGATCTGGAGCAGCTGATCGCCGGCGTGGTGACCAATGGAGTCATTGATCTTCTTGAAGTCGACCAAGTCTATGAAGATCACCGCCAACTTCCTGTTGTTGCGCTCGGCATGGGAGATGGCGCGGAGCAGCCGGTCCTCCAGCAGCACCCGGTTGGGCAGGCTGGTAAGCGCGTCGTGCTGTGCCAGGAAACTCATCTTTTCTTCGGCCGCCTTGCGATTGGTGATGTCAGAGAAAATTGAAACATAATTCAAGACTTGCCCCGCATCGTCTTTCACCGCATTGATGGTGATCCATTCCACGTAGATTTCGCCGTCGCGCCGTCTGTTCCATATTTCGCCCTGCCAGTGTCCGACCAGGGCAAGTGTCTTGTACATCGACTCATAGAAGGCGGCATCATGCGTGCCCGAAGCCAGGATCGATGGCTTCTTGCCAATCACCTGATGCGCCTCGTAGCCGGTGATCATGGTAAAAGCCGGATTGACCGATTCGATGAGCTGGTCGGCGTCAGTCACGAATATACCTTCGTGGGTACTCTCAAACACCGTGGCTGCCAGCCGCAGGTGCCTATTCGAGATCGCCAGGACCTCGTCCCGCTCCTTCAGCATTTCCTCCAATTCACGGATATATTCGCTCTCGATGTTGGCCAGGATATCGGCAAATGAAATCAAGCCCAGCAGGTCGCCGTCGTCATCGCTGACGCCCAGGTGACGAATATTATTTTCGATGAATTGCTTGCGGGCCTGATAGAGGCTGGAGCTGGCGGGAATGGACATCAGCGGAAAAGTGGCCAGTTGCCCGACAGAGACGTCCGGCTGGCCCGATCCAATGAGTTTCACCACATCGCGTTCGGTAAGGATGCCGTGGCCGCCATCCGGCCCCTCGATGACCATGGCGTCAACGTTACCCCGTTGCATTTCCAAAATCACGCTCGAAGCCGGCATGGTGTACGGCAGAATCAGCAGGTTCCGACCGAATACCGATTTCACGTCGCGCAGGGAGATGTAATACTGAATGCCTTGATTAAGCACGACATCGGACTGCGAAACAATGCCCTTATGTTTGCCCGATTCGTCAATCACCAGAAAATGGCGGATGTTCTCCCGGCGGAAACGCAAGGCAGCTTCGCCAATGCTGGTGTCGATGTGGATCGTCCTGACGGGGGAAGACATCAACAGGGAAATCGGCAATTGGACCGCACCGCCGCTCGATAAGTCCACCGAAAGGGCATCGCGCTCGGTCCAGATGCCGACTATCTTCCCTTTATCCTCGACCAGAATCGAGCTGCATTGCGCGTCAACCATTCGCCGCGCCGCTTCCGCAAGAGGAGTGGCGGAGGCGCAACTCAATAGTGAGTGGCTAATGATGTTTCTCAGCGTAATTGCGGTTTGGGTCATTGCTTCCGGTTTCCTTTGCAACCGGAAGTGTAGAAGCAAAGTATCCCGTTGGCAACGAATTATGGCGGAAGATAGCACCGCAGCACGAACCCTTGATGCTCAACAAACGCGACGTCCGAATTCGTCCCGATGTTTGCCACGTATCACGCTGGTTATCTCAAGCCTGCAACATAGTCGGCCACAGCCTGGATTTCCTCGTCGGTCAGACGCTTGGCGATGGCCATCATTTGCGCACTGTTCTTGCGGGTGCCGGCACGGAAGTAAGTCAATTGCGCGGCCGTGTATTCCTGATGTTGACCGCCGATGCGCGGATACTGGGCCGGGATGCCGGCACCATTCGGACCGTGGCAACCGGCGCAAGCAGGCACGCCGATCTCGGCGATGCCGGCGCGGAAAATCTTCTTGCCGAACTCGACGGTGTCTTTGCTTCTCGCGGTGCCCGGGTTTCGAGTTTGCTGGTTGAGGTAGGCGGCCAGATTCTTCATCTCGTCGTCGCTCAAGGCCTTGGCGAACAAGGTCATGATCGGGCTGCTGCGCTCGCCATCCTTGAAATTGCTGAGTTGCTTGTAAATGTAGGCGTCGTGCTGGGCCGCCAATTTAGGATTCTGGACAATCGTGGAATTGCCGGCGACGCCATGGCAGGAGACGCATGCCGGGATGCCGCGCGCCGCATCGCCATTGGTGTATAGCGCCTCACCTTTGGCGGGGTCCGATTTTGTCGCTTCGACTCCCTTTTTGTCGGCGGCGATCGCGATCGTGGAAACAGCGAGCAGCGCAACAAGAAAAGTTTTAGCTACTAGGGAAAACGCATCATTCATTTAGACATCCTGCGACTTGAGATTAAAGTTCTGCCTTGCTGGCCGGGGTCCGGCTGCGCAATTGCCGCAGATTTACTTGAAAAAATAAACCCTTTTGGAAGGGAACGGCGTTTCCCGTCACTTCACTTCTTTCC
>DHXL01000159.1 GCA_002415335.1 Oxalobacteraceae bacterium UBA5157 | reverse complement strand
TAAAATGGGCCTACATAGTCATGCTTGCTGAGTTCCACGCCGCAATGGCGCAGGATCGCATACGCAGTCGTGACGTGAAAATAGAAGTTCGGTAGCGCATAGTGCAGCAGATAAGGCTGACCTTTGAAATGCCGGGTTTCGGGCCCTGCCTGGGTAGTGATATCGCGCTCTTCGCTGCCATTGATTTGGGCTGGTGTCAGCGTGCCGATGAAGGCAAGCGTCTTGGCGATGCGCGCCTTCAGTTCGTCGAAACTCTGCTCGCTGTCTTCATACCTCGGCACCTCGACGCCGGCCAGCCGCGCCGATGCACCTTTGGCGAAATCGCAGGCGATCAAGACCTGACGTCGCATGGTGAACATGTCTGGAAACAGCCGCGCCTGCAGCAACGCGCTCGGCTCGATTTTCTTCGCGTTGGTATGGGCTTCGGCTTTGTCGAGTATGTCGGACAGGCTGCCGAGGATGTGCTTGAAGACGGGAACGGAAGAGGCGTACATGGAAATAGTCATTCTTGTCTCCGGTTGGCTGGTGCGTCGATGATAGCAAGAGCCGCGCGTTCCTGCTGCGCGTTTTTGCCTCACACCAGGCCTCGCACCAGCCCGGCACACTCAGCTGGTGAGTGTGCCGATCAGGCGCTGCCGCAAGTTCAGCACGGCGCTATTTGCCGCAGCAGCCGCCAGCTCAGCGTCATTTTTTTCGAACTGGGCGGTCAGCAGACGGTCGGCAATGCGCAGTTCCGGCAGTACGACGCCGAAAAATGCGACGCGGTCACGGCGCTGGATCAACAGAGTCGGGAAATTTTCGACATCGAAATCGCCGACCAGGTCGGCCTGATCCTCGATATCGATCCAAACGAAGTGCTGCAGCGGATGGCGTGCCGCCAGCGCATCAAAAGTGGCGCGGTAGGCCAGGCACGTGTCGCACCATGCGGCGCACAGGCAGGCGACGGTCCAGGTGTCGTCTTGCAGAAGCCACTCGGCAACTTGCCGGCGGTTGTTCGCTTCCAAGGTCAGAGCCGTCATGATTATCGATGCAGATTGTTCGGTACGCGCAGGCTATCACAACAAGCCCCGCGGCGCGGACGACGCGGTAAAATACACCTCATGCCGACCATTATAGCCATCGAAACATCTTCCGAAATCGCGTCCGCCGCGCTTTTGTGCGGCGATCAGCTGATTGCACGCGCCACGACCGGCGTGCAGACCCATTCCCAATCGATTCTTCCGATGGTGCAAAGCGTGTTGGCACAAGCCGGAATCGGGCTGGCGCAGTGCGACGCGGTCGCGTTCGGCGCCGGCCCCGGATCGTTCACCGGCGTGCGCACCGCCTGCGGCATCGCGCAGGGGTTGGCGTTCGGCCTTGATTTGCCGGTGCTCGCGGTCGTTACCCTGCAGGCGATGGCGCAAGCATGCCGTGAGGTCAGCGGCGCAAGTGACGTGTTGGCCGTGCTCGATGCACGCATGGGAGAAGTATACTGGGCGCAGTATCGTTATACCGATCGATGGCTTACGGTGACCGCGCCGACGTTATCGGCGCCATCCGAACTGGTGGCGCGCGGCACCGTGACGGCATGCGGCAACGGCATGAGCGTGTATGCGGATGCGTTCGCGGCGCATTCGTTCGCAGTCGATGCGCGGCCGGACCTGATGCCGCATGCGCGCTGGATCGCGCAAGTGGCGCGGAGCGAACTGGCGCAAGGAATGGCAGTGGCCGCACGCGATGCGCAACCGATCTACCTGCGCAACAAAATCGCCTTGACCACCAGCGAGCGGCTGGCGAAGGCGACAACATGAGTTCGGTGCCGCGCATCTTGCCGTCACGCGATCCGCTAGCCGGCAGCATTTTTGCACCGATGGGAGTGCAGGATCTGAGCGAAGTGCAGGTGATCGAAGACAGCGTCTATCCGCATCCCTGGACGCGCGGAAATTTTTTGGACTCGCTTTACAGCGGCTATGAAAACTGGACTCTGCGCGACGCATCCGGCAAATTGATCGGCTATTTCCTGTTGATGCTGGCCCTCGATGAAGGGCATCTGTTGAATATCACCGTGCGTGGCGATCTGCACGGTCAGGGGATTGGACGTGGATTGCTGGACAATGTCGTGCAACTGGCGCGCAGCAAAGACATGCGTTCCATCCTACTGGAAGTCCGCCCGTCCAACGCGCGGGCCTTGGCGGCCTACCTGCGTTACGGTTTTGAGCAGATAGGCGTGCGCAAGGCTTACTATCCAGCCGCCTCCGGCCAGCGTGAAGACGCGATCGTGATGAGCTTGCGGCTATGAGCGGTATCTCCGAACGCAACCACGCGTTCCTGGCCGAAATGGGGCTTGCTCCGTTGTGGCAACGGCGCGCTTCCGCGTTGATGACGCACGAGCCGATCGCGCAAGCCGAAACGGCCGCCGCATTCGACGGTACAGGCAGCGCGTGGACAGCCGACCCAGCCATCATGCCGGGGATGAGCAAGGCCGCCGCAATGTCCGCTCGGACCATCGCCCAAATGAACTGGGCCGAGCTGAACAACGCGGTATCCGGTTGCACCCGATGCGGCTTGTGCAAGAGCCGCAGGCAAACCGTGTTCGGCGGCGGCGACGAGCGCGCCAAATGGCTGTTCATCGGTAACGGGCCGAGCGGTGATGATGACCGGCAGGGCGCGATTTTCGCCGGGCCCGCCGGGAAACTGCTCGACAACATGCTGCTGACAATCGGATTGCGGCGCGGTGAAAATGCCTATCTCACCACCAGCGTCAAATGCCGCCCGGCGGATGCCGATGGCCGCGACCGTTTGCCGACGGCGGAAGAAAGTGAAGCCTGCCTGCCTTACCTGCAACGTCAAATTGCGTTGATCGAGCCGACTGTCATTGTCGCGCTCGGCAAGACTGCAGCCCTGTCGCTGTTACAAGTGGACACGGCCGAGCCGTTCTCCACCTTGCGCGCTACGGTTCATCGCTATGCCGCTGTGCCGGTGATCGTGACCTATGACCCGGCGCACCTTTTGCGCAATCCGGCGGACAAGAGAAAAGCCTGGGCCGACTTGTGCCTGGCCATGACGACCTATGCCGCAAGTTGAGTCTTTTCAAACGCGATTCCATAGACGCTGGAACCACCTGAACGATCCCCATGTACGCGCTCTGGCGTGGTTGCTCGACGCGCCCGATTTGCTCGACCCAGAGGCGCCGCAATGGCGCGGCCGGATCGCATCACTGGCGAACCAAACCGATCATGAGGTGCTGGACTGGCTCGCTGCGCTCGACCGCGATCCCGGTGAGCTGCGCGACTACCTGGGCATTCAACCCGGCGGTCAAGAGTTCACCCGTCTCGGACGCTATGCGGAAAAGCTGATGGCCTTTTATTTCCGCCATCGGGGTGTGTTGCTGGCGCATGGCGTGCAGGTGCGTGCCGCCAAGAACGACACGATAGGCGAGTTCGACTTCTTGTTGCGTCATGGCGATGATCTGGTTCATTGGGAGTTCGCGACCAAGTTTTACTTGCTTGAGTCCGGCACCGCCGGCCTCGAAGCCGAGTATTTTATCGGCCCCAACCTTGCCGATACGCTAGGCGCGAAAATGGGCAAGATACTGGATCGCCAACTGATGTTGAGTCAGCATCCGGCGGCGCAAATCCATTTGCCGCAATCGGTGGCGTCGGCGCAGGCGCTGCTGAGGGGCTGGTTGTTTTATCACGAAGTCGGCCCGGACACGGCGCGCGAATCGGGCGTATCGAAAGAACACTGTCGCGGCTTCTGGCGCGCACTGGCGGAACTGGAAAGCGTGCAGGCCGAACGCTATGCGCTGCTGCCGCGCCTGAGCTGGCTGGCACCGGCCAAAATGGCCATTGCGGCCAGCCTGGATCGACGTGCTTTGCAGCACGCGCTGTCCCGTCATTTTGCGCAGGACACGATGCCGGTGCTGGTCGCTCTGCTCGAATCGCACGGCGATGTTGCGCTTGAGACGGACAGGGGCTTCATTGTCCCGGATGACTGGCGTCACCGTGCCGGCCAGCGCATCATCCGTGCTTAATGCCTGTGCTCGCCGATCAATGTGACTGAATCATATACAGCCTGATTGGCCGCATGTTTGCGCATCACCAGCAACATGGTTCCGGAGACAAACAAGCCGAACATGATGATGACGATATCGACGTTCAGATTGAGCTTCACCATCAGCGCATACAGCACCAACATGGTTAGCACCGACACGTTTTCGTTAAAATTTTGAACCGCGATCGAATGGCCGGCACTCATCAGAACGTAACCGCGATGTTGCAACAACGCGTTCATCGGCACTACGTAGAATCCGGACAGCGCGCCGATCAGCACCAGCAGCGGGTACGCCAACCAAGTGGTATGCACTTGGGTCATCGCGATCACGACGGCGCCCATCGCCACACCGAGCGGCATCACCGACAATGATTTCTTGAGCGGCACAAAATGGGCTGCCGCCGCGGCTCCGCCGGCCATGCCGATGGCCGCGACGCCTTGTAGGATAGCCGCTCTGTCGAGCGGCATGTGCAAGGATTTTTCGGCCCATTTCAGCACAATAAATTGCAGCGTGGCGCCGGCGCCCCAGAAAAGGGTCGTGACGGCCAACGAAATCTGTCCGAGCTTATCTTTCCACAGCGTCGCGTAGCAGCCGGCAAAATCGGAGATGAGCTTGAACGGGCTGTGTGGTTGATGCGGGTAGCGCGCGCCGGTATCGGGAATTTTGAGGTTGATGAGTGCGGCCATGACATAAATGACGCTGATGATGCTGAGCGCCGCTTGGGCCGGCGTATTCACTCCAGTGTCCAGCATCGGAAAATCGAAGCTCAACAGTTCGGATGAGACATGGGGATTGACCAGCGCGCCTCCCATCACGGTCCCGAGAATGATCGAAATCACCGTCAGCCCCTCGATCCAGCCATTCGCCGCGACCAGTTTCTCCGGCGGCAGCAATTCGGTCAGGATGCCATACTTCGCGGGCGAGTACGCCGCGGCGCCAAAGCCAACCACCGCATAGGCCAGCAGCGGATGGACATGGAAAAACATCATTCCGCAGCCGAATATCTTGATCAAATTGGTGAAGAACATCACCCGGCCCTTGGGCAGCGAGTCCGCGAAGGCGCCGACGAACGCAGCCAGCAACACATAGGACAGCACGAAAAACAGTTTCAATAGCGGCGTCATCCACGCCGGCGATTTCATTTCTGTCAGTAACGCGATGGCCGCAATGAGGAGAGCGTTATCGGCAAGCGACGAAAAGAACTGCGCCGCCATGATGGTAAAAAAACCGCGATTCATTCGCATGGCATTGGTAACTGTAACGAAATGTCTCCGGCCTGCTTTATACCATGAAACCATCGCAGCACCGCAGAATTGGCCGGTGAAGCAAGCGTGCGTCCGGTAAAATGACATCCTTCCATTCATCCACTTTTCCATGCCGCTCGTATGCCGAGACCACTAATCGCGACCATCCACATCGCTGCGATGCAGCACAATCTTTCAGTGGCAAAAAACTGCGCGCCGAACGCGCGCGCCTGGGCGGTGGTCAAGGCCAACGCATACGGCCACGGATTGGAGCGCGCACTGCGCGGATTTGCTCAGGCTGACGGGCTCGGCCTGATCGAAGTGGAGGGCGCGGTGCGCTTGCGCGAACTTGGTTGGCAAAAGCCCATCTTGCTGCTCGAAGGTTTTTTCGAGGCTGCCGATCTGGCAGTGCTGACGGCGAACCGGCTGGACGCTGTGGTGCATTGCGCCGAGCAAATCGCCATGCTGGAATACGCTGCTCCGGCGTCTCGCATCGACGTCCACCTGAAAATGAATAGCGGCATGAATCGACTCGGATTCAAACCGCAAGCGTTCGCCGCCGCGTATGCACGGTTGCGCGCCATCAAGGCGGTACGTAACATTAGCTTCATCACGCACTTCGCCAACGCAGATGATCCGAACAACCCGAACCTGCCGTTGGCGGAGCAGGTGCGCCGCTTTCGGGTCGGCATCGAAGGCTTGCCAGGCGAGCAGAGCCTGTCGAACTCGGCCGGTGATCTAATGCATCCCGAATTTGCGACCGACTGGGTGCGGCCTGGCATCATGCTGTACGGCGGCACACCAGGCGCCAGGCGCGCGGACGAATTCGGACTGCGTCCGGCGATGACGCTCAGTAGCGAAATTATCGGCGTGCAAGACATCGTGCCCGGCGATCCGGTCGGCTATGGCAGCCGTTTCGTGGCGGACGAGCCGATGAAAATCGGCGTCGTCGCTTGCGGTTACGCCGACGGCTACCCGCGCCATGCCCCGAACGGTACGCCGGTGCTTGTCGACGGCATCAGGACACGCGTCGTGGGCCGGGTTTCCATGGACATGATTACCGTCGATCTGACGCCGGTTACGACCGCGCGCGTCGGCAGCGCGGTCACGCTGTGGGGTGCGGGCCTGCCGATCGACGACGTGGCGCAGGCAGCCGGCACCATCGGTTACGAATTGATGTGCGGCTTGGCGCAACGCGTGAGAATCGTTGAGGATTAGCGAACTTTTTTTTGTGGCGCTTATCGGCGGCGCTGCGCACTGACTGCGCGCGCCAATGTGCCGCGTTTCATTTTTTTTGCGACTTCAGTGATGGAAGAATTTCTTAATGGCCAAGCCAAAAACCAACTACACCTGCACCGAATGCGGCGGCATCACCAACAAGTGGGTCGGCCAATGCCCATCCTGCAACCAGTGGAATACGCTGGTGGAAACCATCATCGAGGCCGGCGGTAACCGCTTTTCGAATCAGCATCAGGGATTGACGCAAAGCGCACCGGTGCTGAGCCTGGCCGACATCGAAGCAATCGACGTGCCGCGCTTCAGCACCGGCATCGAAGAATTCGATCGGGTGCTGGGCGGGGGACTGGTGCCGGGCGGCGTCGTGCTGATCGGTGGCGACCCGGGAATCGGGAAGTCGACCTTGCTGTTGCAGGCGCTGGCGAATATGTCGCGCGTCAAGAAAGTGTTGTACGTCAGCGGTGAAGAGTCCGGCGCGCAGATTGCGATGCGCGCCAAGCGTCTCGCAGTGGATGCCGACGAGCTGAAGCTGCAGGCCGAAATCCAGCTCGAAAAAATACTCAGCACGCTGGCCGAACATCAGCCGCAGGTCGCAGTGATCGATTCGATCCAGACCGTATATTCCGATGCGCTCAGCTCGGCGCCGGGTTCGGTGGCACAGGTGCGCGAATGCGCGGCACAGCTGACGCGTGTTGCCAAACAGTCCGGCGTCACCATCATCATGGTCGGCCATGTAACGAAAGAAGGCGCGCTGGCCGGGCCGCGCGTGCTGGAGCACATCGTCGATACCGTGTTGTATTTCGAAGGCGACACGCACTCGAGTTTTCGCCTGGTGCGCGCATGCAAGAACCGTTTTGGTGCGATCAACGAACTGGGCGTATTTGCGATGACGGAGAAGGGATTGAGGGGCGTATCGAATCCGTCCGCGCTGTTCTTGTCGCAGCACGATAACCAGGTGTCCGGGTCTTGCGTGATGGTCACGCAAGAAGGGACACGGCCGTTGCTAGTCGAGATCCAGGCGCTGGTCGATAGCTCGCATCTGCCTAACGCACGCCGGCTGTCGGTCGGTCTCGAGCAGAATCGGCTCGCGATGTTGTTGGCGGTGCTGCACCGTCACGCAGGGATCGCGGCGTTCGATCAGGACGTCTTCATCAACGCGGTCGGCGGTGTCAAGATCACCGAGCCGGCGGCCGATCTTGCGGTCTTGCTGGCAATCCACTCGTCCATGCGCAACAAGCCATTGCCGCGCGGCCTGGTGGTGTTCGGCGAAGTCGGGCTGGCCGGTGAAATCCGTCCTGCCCCGCGTGGCCAGGAACGCCTGCGAGAAGCCGCGAAGCTCGGCTTCTCGATCGCGCTGATTCCGAAATCGAATGCACCGAAACAAGAAATAGAAGGCTTGACCATCATCGCGGTCGAGCGCATCGATCAGGCGCTGGACCGGATCCGCGATCATCAGTAACGCGAAGTCGGCCTACCGGACCTGGTCGTTGGTGATGTGCCGCGCCGCGAGCACGCCGCTCCGGACAGCGCCCTCCAGGCTCGCAGGATACTCGCCGGCGGTGTAATCGCCGGCGAGAGCCAAGCCCGTGATGCCCGTATCATTAAGCGGCCGCTTGAGCCCGGGGGTACAGGCGAAGGTCGCGCGCTTTTCCGAAATGAGTCTGCTCCACAGCGGCCGTGCCAATTCCGGCATTTTGAACACTTGCGCCAGCTGCGCCGTGATCGCGGTCGTCAATGCCTCACGGCTCAGCGCGACCGCGGCACTCGACGCGCTGACCACGACGGCGAGCAATCCGCCATGCGCGGGATCGAGCCGCCCGCGATCGAAAACGAATTGACCCCAGATGCCTGCTTCTGCATCGTCGACCAGCGCGAAGAATTCCTGTGGCAATCTGAGGTCGGCAGCATATTGCAGGTAACAGGTCGTAATCGGTTCGTAATCCAGCGACGCCATGGCGCTGGTGTCGATCAAATCGGCCAGCAGGGTGGCCGCCTGGCCCGGCTGCGTCGCCACTACGATCCGGTCGAACTGCGCCTCTGTCGTTTCTTGCGACGCGTCGGGGCTGGCGCTGAGGCCCAACTGCCAACGAGATCCGTCGCGGCGGATCTGCTTGACGCTGATTCCGCAGCGGATCGCGCCGCCGTGACGCGCGACATAGGCCGCCGCATGGTGCGGCAACAGTGCCGTCAGATCGACCCGTGGAATCAGCATGTCGGATGCCGCCCGGCGCGCACCCAGGCTGTCGCGCAGTACGTTCAGGAATACTTGCGCCGATGCCCGTTGCGGCGGCGTGTTAAGCGCGGCGATGCAGAGCGGGCGCCACATCAGCTTAGTCAGGCGCGGCGTTTGGTCGAAGCGCTCGAGCAATTCGCTGACGCTGCAATCGGTATGCAGCCGCCAATCGATCCAGCGCGCGGTCGTCGAAAATCTTGCCAGCGCCATCTTGTCCGCCACCGCGAGGCCCGTGGCGCGGCACAGGGCGGCCAGCATATGCAGCGGGGCCGGCAGGCGCGGCGCGATAAAGTTCATGCCGCCGGCGTCCGCCGGATAACGCATCTGCATCGGCACCCGCAGCAAGACCTTACCGGGATCGATGCCTACGGTGCGCATCAGATCCAGGCTCGACCGATACGCGCCGAGCATGATGTGCTGGCCGTTATCGAGTGCTTTGCCTTCGATTTCGACACGGCGGGCGCGGCCTCCGAGCACGCGGGCTGCCTCGAATAGGGTAACTGCGTGGCCGGCGCGCGCGAGTTCGACCGCTGCCGCGCAACCGGCCCAACCGCCGCCTACGACCGCAATCGCATGCCTGTCAGCCACGAACGTAAGTCTTCCATGCCAGCCAAAGCTTGCGTATCGGTGTCAGGGAGATCCGCTGGGTCAGCACGTGGAAGCCGTCGCGTTCGATTTCGGTCAGCAACGCGCGATAGATCGCCGCCATCATCAAGCCGGCACGCTGCGCGCGCCGGTCTTCCCTGGGGAGCAAGGCAAACGCCTCGTCATACAGCGCCTGCGCGCGCTGCGCCTGAAAGCGCATCAGGTTTTCGAAGTTCTCGCCGTGGCGCGCGTTCAGGATGTCGGCCGCGGTGACGTTGAATTTTTGCAGCTCATTGACCGGCAGATAGATGCGGCCCTTGCGCGCATCCTCGCCGACGTCGCGGATGATATTGGTGAGCTGAAAGGCGAGTCCGAGCTTTTCTGCGTATTGCAGGGTCTGCGGCCGGGTTGTGCCGAAAATACTGGCCGACAAGATGCCTACCACGCCCGCGACATGCCAGCAATAACGCTGCAAGCCCGGAAAATCCAGATAACGCGTCTGGTCGAGGTCCATCTCCATGCCGTCAACGATCGCCAGTAAATGCTTGCTGTCCAACGCATAGCGCGCCAAATGCGGCAGCAGTGCCTTGGTTACGGGATGGTTTGGATTGCCGGCCAGCATCGCGCCTATTTCGTGACGCCACCACATCAATTTGGTGCGCGCCACCGCAGTTTCGGTACATTCGTCGACAGTATCGTCGACTTCGCGGCAAAACGCGTATAGCGCAGTGATCGCGCGCCGTCTTTCCTGCGGCAAGAAGAGGAAGCTGTAGTAGAAACTGGAGCCACTCTGGGCCGCTTTTTGTTGGCAGTATTCGTCGGGTGACATGTGGCAAGTAGTGGAGAGAGTGGTGCGAGGCTGAAGGGAGCCGCTATGCTAGCCGACTTTCATCCATATCGCACGCCAAAGCAGGCGCAGCCAGTCACTTTTCCCTAATTGCGGTCGGCGTCGAAAAACGTCATAGTCGGCCGCCTCGATGCATTCCAGAATCCGCAAGCCGCCTTGCACCACTAGCCTCAGTTCCCAGCCGATGCGGCCGCGCAATCGCAATGCCAGCGGCGCACCGGCGCAAATCAAAGCACGGGCGCGTCCGACTTCGAAGCGCATCAGGTTGCGCCATGCATCGTCGACTCGCGTAGCGGCAAGCTGGCTTTCGCTGACGCCGAAGCGCTCCATATCCTGCTGCGGTAGGTAGATTCGGTTCTTTTTCCAGTCTATGGCCACGTCCTGGCAGAAGTTGATCAATTGCAGCGCCGAGCAAATGGCGTCGGAGTCGCGCAAGTTTCTCGCGTCGGCAGCGCCATAGAGCTGCAACATGAGCGCACCGACCGGATTCGCAGACCGGCGGCAATAATCGAGCAGCAGATCGAAGGTCGCGTAACGCGAGGTCACCACATCTTGCTTGAATGCAGACAGCAAGTCGCGCAATGGTTGCAGCGACAGATGCCGGTCACGCACGATCCGGTCCAGTCGATCGAACAGCAGTGAAGTCGCGCGTTTGCGCTGCTCGATCAGGTCAAGCCCATGTTCATACGCGGCCAGGGACGAGAGCCGTGCGCCCGGTTCGGCATCGCCCTCGTCGGCCAGATCGTCGGCGCTGCGGGCGAATGCATAGATCGCTTCAACCGCCGGGCGCAGCTTGGCGGGCAACAGAATAGAAGCGACGGGAAAATTTTCATAATGCTTAATCGACATGATTCATTACTGACTAAAAAGTCATATACAATTCGGCGGCGAGTTGATTATAATTACTAACCGCTCAGTCATTAATTTTAAATGCTGCCGGGAAACCGATTGCCAACCCAGTGCACAACGTGTCGTTCAGCCAGAATACTAAAGGAAAAAACGTGGTCGCCTCTATCTATCCGCGTCAAATTACCCGGTTCGCAGGCGCGCTTGCGCTCGCGGCAACCTGTGCCGTTACACTTCTGGCGGGCTGTTCAAAACCGGTCGAAAAAGCCGAAGATATCCGTCCGGTACGCGCGATCCGGCTTGCGGCCGACAATGTCGATGTTGTCGCCGAATTTGCCGGCGACGTCCGTGCCCGAATTGAGTCGCGTCTGGGTTTTCGCGTCGGCGGCAAGATCGTCGCGCGCAAGGTCGATGTGGGCACGGTAGTCAAGCGCGGCCAGATTCTCATGCAACTTGATCCGCGCGACCTGCAACTGGCGCAGGCGCAGTCCAATGCAGGCCTGAAGGCGGCGGAAAGCAATCGCGACCTGGCGCGTGCCGAATTGAGGCGCTACCAGGAATTGCGCGACAAGAATTTCGTCAGCCAGGCGGTGCTCGACGGCAAGGAAACTGCCTTTAAAGCTGCGCAGGCGAGCTATGAGCAAGCCGCTGCCGGCTACCAGAATCAATCGAATCAGGCTGGTTATACCACGCTGGTATCCGATGTCGACGGGGTCGTGACCAGCATCGATGCCGAAGTCGGACAGGTGGTCGCCGCAGGCGCCCCGGTGGTGCGGGTAGCGGATCTGGGCGAGAAAGAGATCGTGATCGGAATCCCGGAAGACAAGGTCAATACGTTGCGCCAGATCACCGATGTGCGGGTGCGCATCTGGGCCAATCCGAACGGCATCATCCCCGGCAAGATACGCGAAATCTCGCCGATTGCCGATCCCGCGACGCGCACGTTCACGGCGAAGGTCTCGATTCCGACTGCGCCGGCTGACGTCAAGCTGGGCATGACCGCCTATGTGACGTTTGCCGCCAAGACGCCGAATGCGATGATCAAGGTACCGCTGACCGCGTTGTTCCAGGAAAAAGCGGGCACGGCAGTATGGGTAGTGGAAAACGGTACGGTGAGGCTGGTTCCGGTGCGCGTCGCGGGTCCGGCCGGGAATGACATCTTGATCGCGGCAGGCGTCAGTCCTGGACAAACCATCGTGACCGCCGGTGTGAACTTGCTGAAGCCGGGTCAAAAGGTCAGCATTCTCGGCGATGATCCGGTCGCGAAAGCGGAAGCCAAGGCGCTCGCTCAAGCTGATGCGAGCACCGCGCCGAGCCAGACCGCACAAGCGGCATCGGTCGATCTGATGAATGTCGCGGGCGCTGCTGCCGGGAATGCGCAATGAAGGGCGGCTTCAATCTGTCCCGTTGGGCGCTCGAACACATCCCACTGACGCGTTATCTGATCGCCGCGCTGCTGATCGGCGGCATTCTCAGCTACACGCGTCTGGGACAGGACGAGGATCCGCCGTTCACGTTTCGGGCGATGGTGGTGCGCGCCAACTGGCCCGGCGCGACCGCGCTCCAAATGGCCGACCAGGTCACCGACAAGCTGGAAAAAAAGCTGCAGGAAACACCTTACATCGACAAGATCCGCAGTTATTCCAAGCCGGGCGAAACGCTGATCATTCTGCAGCTGCGCGAGTCGACGCCTCCGAAGGAAACCGCAGCGGCGTGGTATCAGGTGCGCAAGAAGATCGGCGACATCCGCGGCACCTTGCCGCCGGGAGTCATCGGCCCATTTTTCAATGATGAATTCGGCGACACGTTCGGCTCTATATTCGCTCTTTCCGGCGACGGGTTTACCTATGCGGAAATGAAGGATTACGCCGATTTCGTGCGGCAGCAGTTGTTGAAGGTGCCGTCGGTCGCGAAAGTGGAACTGTACGGCGTGCAGGACGAAAAAATCTACATTGAATTCTCGCACAAGAAATTTGCCCAGCTGGGCATCCCGTTCGATGCCATCGTCGCGCAGCTGAACGCGCAAAATGTGGTCGAGTCGACCGGCACCCTGGTGACGCCGACCGACAATTTGCAAGTCCGCGTTACCGGTGCGATGAAGTCGATCAAGGACCTGGAAGACCTCGAGTTGCGCGCCAACGGCACGACGTTCCGCCTGGGCGATTTCGCGACCGTTAAGCGCGGGTACAAGGACCCGCCGCAAGACAAGATGCGCTTCAACGGCAAGGAAGTGATCGGTCTCGGCATTTCGATGGAAAAGGGCGGCGACATCATCGCGCTCGGGAAGAATCTGGAGAGCACCGCCAGCTTCATTAAAAGCAAGCTGCCGGTCGGTATCGAGCTGCAACGGGTTGCCGACCAGCCCAAGGCGGTTACGGCCTCGGTCAGCGAATTCTTGCGCACGCTCACCGAGGC
>DHXL01000329.1 GCA_002415335.1 Oxalobacteraceae bacterium UBA5157 | reverse complement strand
CGGGCGTAACCGTCTTTGACGCGAACGACTTCACCGAGGTTGCCGAGATTAACGACTTTTTCCAACAGAATGACTTGCATGTTTTTCTCCTATTTTCTCAGTCGTCAATTACGCGGTGTGCAGATCGGTATACGGCAGCAACGCGAGATAGCGTGCGCGCTTGATCGCAGTGTCGACTTGACGCTGATAATGTGCCTTGGTGCCGGTCAGGCGAGCTGGCATGATCTTGCCATTTTCCTGAACAAAGTCCTTCAGCGTATCGACGTCCTTGTAGTCGACTTGTTCGACGTTTGCGGCCGTGAAGCGGCAGAATTTCTTGCGCTTGAACAGTGGATTTTGCTGTTGGCGTTTTTGCTTGAGTTTGAGCTTGTTCTTGTCGAATTTTTTACCGAATGCCATTTTTGGCTCCTTCAATTTGTTGAGGACAGAGTACGGTTGCGATTAACCCTGTCCCGCAATACCTGAAACTATGGATACGTCGAAATCAACGATGTGAAATACGAGGCTTTTGCTGTTGCGGCTCTTGCGTGCCAGGAAACCGGTGAACTGAAATGTTCCGCCTAATTCGGCCCGGTTGAATCGCCCTGAAATCTCGCCTGCGGCCAGCGCAGCGACTTCAAACTCGACCAACCTTGGAACACCGGCTTCAACCTGTTGCGAACTGTGCAGTAACTTTGCCGACACAATCGGAATACCTGCCGGCGTGTAGCGCAGTACTTCGCGCTCGGTAATATTCGCAATGAATTGAAACTGGTTCACGCTCCCTGCTTATCGCAATGCACTACGCAGCGGGTGCCTCAGTACGATGGCTCTTGGCAGCGTCCTCTTTCTGCACAACCTTCATCATCGGCGACGGCGTTGTCTCGGCTTTCTTCAGCTTGACGGTCAGATGACGCAGGACCGCATCATTAAACTTGAAGCCGGTTTCGATTTCGACCAGTGTCTCGTTGTCGCATTCGATATTCAGGCAGACATAGTGCGCCTTGGCGAGCTTCTGGATCATGTAAGCCATCTGGCGGCGACCCCAGTCTTCGACGCGGTGAACAGTGCCGCCGTGGGTGGCAACGATGGCCTTGTAGCGTTCGATCATCGCGGGCACTTGCTCGCTCTGATCCGGATGGACGATAAATACGATTTCATAGTGACGCATGCAAAACTCCTTTTGGACAGACTGACAAATCGCCCACCCCGGCGTCAAGACGAGTGTGGGAAGAGGAAAACCCGCAATCATACTCGAAAAGCCCATAATACTCAATGCTTTCAAGCCCTTGACGGTCCTTGGCCTAACGGTGGGACGATCGCCACGTTGATGCATAAGCTATGTCGTCTTTTTACATCTCCTAGCGATTAATCAGTACGCACTTGAAATACGCTTGCTTTTGTGAAAATACTGTATAAAAATACAGACTGTTTATAAAAACAGCATTTCAGCCCACGCCATGATCAAACTCACTGCTCGCCAAGAACAAATTCTGAACCTTATCAAGGATGCAATCGAGAACACCGGCTTTCCGCCGACGCGCGCCGAAATCGCAACCGAACTTGGCTTTCGCTCCGCCAACGCGGCCGAGGAGCACTTGCAGGCCCTGGCGCGCAAGGGTGCGATTGAAATCTCACCTGGCACTTCACGCGGTATCCGCCTTCGCGGGGACATGGGATCGGAGCACGGCGCAGGCCGATTCCACGGGACTCAGATGGCGCTGCCGCATCCGGCATTGATGCAGTTAAGCCTGCCCCTGATCGGTCGTGTCGCTGCCGGATCGCCAATCCTCGCGTTGGAACATGTCGAAGCCACCTACAATGTCGATCCCACACTATTCAGCGCGAAGCCGGACTATCTGCTCAAGGTGCGCGGCATGTCGATGCGCGACGCCGGGATTCTGGACGGCGACTTGCTGGCGGTCAAGAAATCGGATAGCGCGAAGAACGGGCAAATCGTCGTCGCGCGCCTGGGTGATGACGTGACCGTCAAACGATACCGAAGGGCAGGATCGATCATCGAGCTATTGCCGGAGAATCCGGATTTCAAGACGATCCGCGTCGAAGCCGAGAAGGACGAGTTTGCGCTGGAAGGTTTGGCCGTGGGGCTATTGCGCGCTTGGGGATGAGAGCGTTCAACGCCGTAGCGTTTGCAGAATTTGCTTGGCGATGCCGCGCAGGATGTTGACTTCCTCGGTTTCCAACTGAGTACGCGCAAATAAGCGCTTCAACCGTGGCATCAGCTTTTTCGGGTTATCCGGATCGAGAAATTCGATTGCCACCAACGCCTCTTCCAGGTGCGCATACATGCCTTCGACTTGTGCCATGCCGGCGGCCTCACCCTGGAAACCGATATCGGTCGCCGGACGTGCATCGCCGATAGCCGCCATCCGGCATTCGTAGGAAAGCACCTGTACCGCTTGCGCCAGATTGAGCGATGAATAATCCGGATTCGCCGGGATATTGATCAGCACGTTGCATTTTTCAACCGCTTCATTCGGTAGGCCGAATCGCTCATTGCCGAACAGGAGCGCAGCGTTCAATCCGGACTGAGAAGAGAGTTGCGTCGCCAACTCGCGCGGTGTGACGACAGGTGGCGAAAATTCGCGCAGTCTCGAGCTCACTGCCGCAGCAAAATTACAGTCAATCAATGCTTCGGCAATCGACCCCACGATTCGCGCCGAACCCAGGACATCCTGCGCGCCGCTGGCGAATGCGACCGCTTCTGCCTGTTCCGCAGCATCGGCAAAGCGCGGATTGACCAGCACCAGCTCGGAAAATCCCATCGTCTTCATGGCGCGCGCGGCGGCGCCGATGTTGCCTGGGCGACTAGTTTCGACCAGTATAAAACGCAGCCGGCTGAAAAGAGACGTGTTGGTTTGGGCCTGCTTCATTTAAAATAGCATCATTCCGCGGTAAGGGTTTGGCCAAAACTTCGCCGCATCGCTCATTAATTTCATCTATGTGGCGCCTCTCGGCTGGCAACTCGCCGGTGAAGGTGCCCCCATTTTAACGGAACATCTATGCATCCCATGCTCAATACGGCGATCAAGGCCGCACGCCGCGGCGCCGCCATCATCAATCGGGCTTCGTTCGACATCGACCGCGTCAAGGTCACCGAGAAACGGCAAAACGATTTCGTGACCGAAGTCGATCACGCCGCCGAGCAAGCGATCATCGATGTCCTGAAAAATGCCTACCCCGACCATGCATTTCTGGCCGAAGAGTCGGGCCCATCGGCCAACCTGCACGACGAAAACGAAAACGTCTGGATTATCGATCCGCTCGACGGCACCACCAATTTCATTCACGGCTTTCCGCAGTACTGTGTATCGATCGCCTTGCAGCAACGCGGTCAAATCACGCAGGCAGTGGTCTACGACCCGACCCGCAACGACTTGTTCACCGCGACCAAAGGGGCCGGCGCCTATCTGAACGACAAGCGCCTGCGCGTCACCAAGCGCGACAAGATTGCCGATGCGCTGATCGGCACAGGGTACATGCATCACGACAAGGACGCACTCAATGAATACCTGAAAATGTTTGGTGTGATGACAGAGAACTGCACCGGTCTGCGCCGCGCCGGAGCGGCGGCGTTGGATCTCGCCTACGTGGCGGCAGGCCGGCTCGACGGTTTCTTCGAGAAGGGCCTCAAGCCTTGGGATATGGCGGCCGGTTCGCTGCTGATCACCGAATCAGGCGGCCTCATGGGCACGTTCGCCGGTGAATCCGATTACCTTTACAAAGGCGATGTGATTGCCGGTACGCCCAAGGTTTTTGCACAAATGGTGCCCTTGCTGGCGCCGTTCGCAAGATAATGCCGATGTGAGCCGCGGCGCGACGGCAACCCGGCGAACCGCCGGCGGAACATTTAATGCGTGCTCCGGATAGCCCTGCTATACTGCGCCCGTGCGGTACATTCTCCAGTCACTATGCCGCTGTCTATTTCGACCTCTTGCATTCCCCGAATCAAATACGGGGACAGCTCAAATCCATTTGCCTGCGACTGGCGCCCACTGCGGCGATGGGCCGATATCTCTATCTTAGGAATCGCGGGACAAAGTCAGGCGCGAGCGCGACACTGTCCCCAGAAAATTTATATGCCTTTTTCTTCCCTCGGCTTAGCTGCTGAAATCGTTCGTGCCGTTACCGAACACGGTTACACCACCCCTACCCCGATTCAGGCGCAAGCGATCCCCGCTGTGCTGGCTGGCGGCGATCTGCTGGCCGGCGCGCAAACCGGCACCGGCAAGACCGCCGGCTTCACCTTGCCGATCCTGCATCGTCTCGCAACGGGAGCTACCGCGCCCGGCGGCACGACTGCACAAAGACCGATCCGCGCGTTGATCCTGACCCCAACCCGCGAATTGGCCGCACAGGTGGAGGAAAGCGTCCGCACCTACGGAAAATATGTGAAATTGACTTCCACGGTCGTCTTCGGCGGCGTGGGGATCAATCCGCAGATCAAGCTACTCAAGCACGGCGTCGATATCCTGGTCGCGACGCCCGGCCGCCTGCTCGATCACATGCAGCAGGGAACGGTCAACCTCAGTCACGTCGAAATCCTGGTGCTGGATGAAGCCGATCGCATGCTCGACATGGGCTTCATCAAGGACATCCGCCGCGTACTGGCAGCGCTGCCCAAGAAGCGTCAGAACCTGTTGTTCTCGGCCACGTTCTCGGAAGAGATCAAGACGCTGGCCGATGGCTTGCTCAATGCGCCGGCGATGATCGAAGTGGCGCGCCGCAATTCGACCGTCGAGATCATCGCGCAAAAGGTTCACCCGGTCGACCGCGACCGCAAGCATCCGATGCTGACGCATTTGATCAAAACCAACCAATGGTCGCAAGTGCTGGTCTTCACGCGCACCAAACACGGCGCCAACAAACTGGTCGAACAGCTAGGCAAAGACGGCATCAATGGCCTGGCGATCCACGGCAACAAGAGCCAATCAGCCCGTACCCGCGCGCTGTCGGAATTCAAGGAGGGCAGCCTGCAGGTGCTGGTCGCGACCGACATCGCCGCGCGCGGCATCGACATCGATCAATTGCCGCACGTCGTCAATTACGATTTGCCGAACATTCCCGAAGACTACGTACATCGTATCGGCCGCACCGGACGCGCCGGCGCCACCGGCGAAGCGATTTCACTGGTTTGCGTCGATGAACACGACATGCTGAAGGACATCGAGAGACTAATCAAACGCGCACTGCCGAAGGAAATCATCGCCGGCTTCGAACCGGATCCGAATGCACGCGCGCAGGCAATCCAGATGCGCAGCGGCAATGGCGGCGGCCGCGGTCACCCGCAAGGCCGGACTGCGGTCGTCAAGACGCGTGTGGCGCCGACCGCCAAACCAAGCAACGGCCCGGCCAAGACCTTTGGCGGAAGCAGTGCCGGTCGTCCGGCCGCACCGCGCCGCTCTGGAGGACGCGGCCGCTGAGCCTGTGTACCCGTGGTAGTCGAACATGGAGCCGGCACATCGTTGATGTGCCGGTTTTTTTTTGATAGAAGATGCACAAGAATGATGCTTTTGTTACGCCATATGTTGCGCTCACGTTCGCAGAAAGCCGGCCGCCTTCGAATTCGCGGACGATGGAGAAAGTACAGCGAAGATCCTGCCCGCGATGCTGGGGCGCTTTGATACTCGACCGGATTTCTGCGCGCCAAAAAGAGATCCTCAATCCCTTCCGGGCCGCACCCGGTATAACGGCCTGATACGGCGCGGCCATGGCAACGGCCACAACACCAATTTACGCGTTAGACTATGCGCTTTGTCGCGTGCGAAGCGTGACGTGCAGGCGTCAATTTCGCGCTTTACTAGAAAGTTTGGAATGGTTTCAACCTCTGCCCTCAAACAAGACGATCACGACGACGCCCTGGGCCGTAACGCGATAGCAGAAAAACACACCCCGATGATGCAGCAATACCTGCGCATCAAGGCCGACCATCCCCATACGCTTCTGTTCTACCGTATGGGCGATTTTTATGAACTCTTTTTCGATGATGCCGAAAAAGCCGCGCGCCTGATGGGGATTACGCTGACTCAGCGCGGCTCATCCAACGGTGCGCCGATCAAGATGGCCGGCGTGCCGTTCCACTCGCTCGATCAGTACCTCGCCAAGCTGGTCAAACTCGGCGAGTCGGTCGCGATTTGCGAGCAAATCGGCGATCCGGCGACCAGTAAAGGCCCGGTCGACAGAAAAGTCATGCGCTTGGTCACGCCCGGGACATTGACCGATTCCGACCTGCTGCCGGAAAAATCCGAACGCCCATTGCTGGCACTCCACCAAATCACGCAGCGCAAGACCGTCACGGTCGGACTGGCCTGGCTATCGCTCGCCAGCGGTGCACTGAAGCTGATGGAATTCGCCGGCAACGCGAAGTCGGTCGACGCGCGTCTCAATCAAGAACTGGAGCGCATCGCACCGGCGGAAATTCTGATCGCCGATGATGCTGGCACATTGCTCGGCAGCGGACTGACCGAACGGGTCAGCGGCATCCCCGACTGGCATTTTGACATTGCGCACGGCGAAAAAACCTTGCTCGACCAACTCGCGATAGGCAGCCTCAACGGCTTCGGTGCGGACGACCTGAGCGCCGCGCTCGGCGCCGCCGGCGCGTTGTTACGATACGCGCAATCGACACAGGGCAAGGGCCTGCAGCACGTGCGTACGCTGGCGGTCGAATCGGAAGACGAATTCATCGGCCTGGATGCCTCCACCCGGCGCAACCTGGAATTGACCGAAACCATACGCGGACAGGATCCAACGTCGGCCGCCCCCACCCTATTCTCGCTGCTCGACCATTGCCGCACCGCGATGGGCTCGCGCCTGTTGCGCCACTGGCTGCATCACGCGCGGCGCGATCAGTCGGTGGCACGGGCGCGTCACGCGGCCATCAACGCTCTGCTACGCGCCGACGCCTGCGCCGGCTTGGCCGCCACGCTGGCTGCGGTGCCGGATATCGAGCGTATCACCACCCGTATTGCGCTGTTCTCTGCGCGGCCGCGCGACCTGGCCGGCTTGCGCAGTGGCTTGCAACAGCTACCGTCACTGCGCGCCTATGTCGCGATGTGTGGCAAGGATTCCGACGCGCCCTTGTTGAATGCGACCCACGACGCGCTTGCGACGCCATCCGAATGCCTCGATTTGCTGGAGCGCGCGATCGCGCTCGAGCCGGCGACGATGGTGCGCGACGGCGGCGTTATCGCCCGCAACTTCGATTCCGAATTGGATGAATTGCGCGGCCTTTCAGAGAACGCCGGCCAGTTCCTGGTCGACCTCGAAACGCGCGAACGGGCACGCACCGGGATCAATAATCTGCGTGTCGAATACAACAAGGTACATGGTTTTTATATCGAAGTAACCCATGGTCAAACCGACAAGGTACCCGATGATTATCGGCGGCGCCAAACGCTCAAAAATGCCGAGCGCTACATCACGCCGGAATTAAAGACGTTCGAAGACAAAGCCTTATCGGCGCAGGAACGGGCGCTGACGCGCGAAAAATACTTGTACGAAAAGCTGCTGCAGGAACTGGCGCCGCACATCGGCACGCTGCAGGCGATTGCCCATGCGACGGCGCAGCTCGATACCCTGGTGGCGTTGGCCGATCACGCGCTGCGGCACAACTGGTGTGCGCCGCAACTGGTTTCAGACCTGACCATCACGATCGAACAAGGGCGCCATCCGGTAGTCGAAAATTACATCGAGCGCTTCATCGCCAACGATTGCGTGCTGGACTCCGAGCGCAAACTGCTGTTGATCACCGGCCCCAATATGGGCGGCAAATCGACATTCATGCGACAAGTGGCGTTAATCACGCTGCTGGCGTATGTCGGCAGTTTCGTCCCGGCCACGAGCGCGGTGATCGGACCGATCGACCGCATCTTTACGCGCATTGGCGCAGCAGACGATTTGGCTGGGGGGCGCTCGACCTTCATGGTCGAAATGACGGAATCGGCGGCGATCCTGAACGGTGCAACACAGAATTCGCTGGTCCTGATGGATGAAGTCGGACGCGGCACCTCAACCTTTGATGGTCTCGCGCTGGCTTGGGCGATTGCCAAGCATCTGATCGAAACTACCAAGAGCTTTACCCTGTTTGCGACCCATTATTTCGAATTGACGCAGCTACCGGACACGCATCCGGCCGCCGCCAACGTGCACCTCTCAGCGGTTGAGCACAGGGACAGCATCGTGTTCCTGCATGCTGTACAGGCAGGCCCGGCGTCGCAAAGCTACGGTTTGCAAGTCGCGCAACTAGCCGGCGTGCCGCAGCAGGTAATACGCGCCGCGCGCAAGCATTTGGCCGCACTGGAAGCGCATTCGGTGCAGGTGACGCCACAATTCGATTTGTTTGCCGGCGGTCCGGCGCGCGCATCCGAGATCGGCCGCGATCTGGCCGATGCCGAGCCGAATCATGCCGCCGTCGCGATCGCGGCGGAGCTTGCCGCGATGGACCCGGATGCCCTGACGCCGCGCGAAGCGCTGGCAGCCTTGTATCAATTGAAGCAGTTGGCTAATCAGTGAAGCCGGCGATGATGGCGCGCGTGATGCGATGGGGGTTGGCCTGTGCGTTGTTGGTGCAGGCGGGGCCGGCGATGCCGCAATCCAGCGAATACAGTTTCGCTGTCATAAGCCAGGCGCCTAATGCGAGCGACGATCTGGCCCTGCGCACAGCCATTGCGCAAACCGACGATGACAACCTCGCGTTCGTCGTGGCCAGCGGGTTCAAGTCGAACACCGAACCGTGCAGCGACGAGTTGTACAACGATCGCAAAACGTTGCTCGACGAGGCAAAAAATGGACTGATTGTGTCGCTGACAGCGAACGATTGGACCGAATGCAAGAATTCGTATGGCGGAGCGGCGGCGATCGAGCGGCTGAGTCGTTTGCGTGAGTTGTTTTTTGTTGATGATTTCTCCCTCGGCGCCAGCAAGATCCCGCTAGTGCGGCAATCGACCATGCCCAAGTTCCGCAGCTATGTTGAAAACGCGCGCTGGGAAATCGATGATGTCCTGTTTGCGACGCTGAACCTGCCGGCGACCAACAACCACTACCGCACCGAAGCCGGTCGCAACAGCGAGTTTGAAGACAGGCTGATCGCCAATCGGGACTGGTTGCAGCGCACTTTCGCCCTCGCCACGAATAGAAAAATGGCGGGGATCGTATTGTTTTGCGACGGCAATCCGCTGGCTATTCCGAAGTCGCGACGGTTGTTCGATGCGAGCGGCAAGCGCAATGGCTTCGCGGAGGTGCATAAACAAATTATCGCGCTGGCGTCTCGCTTTGCCGGCAAGCTGCTGGTAATACACAATGCCGTCGGGCCCGCATCCAATGCCGCGAGCGGCATTGCCTGGCGCGCCAATATGGGCGATCTGGCGCTTGGACCCGGATGGCGCAAGGTGAACATCAATCCGGGCAGCACGACATTGTTCACGCTCGCCGATGGCATACGCCGCTAGCGGCCGCTCGACTCTTCCCGTCGTGCGGGAGCAAAACCCAAAAAAAACCGCAGGCCATGATGCCTGCGGCTCGATCCTTGCCAGGCGCTGTCAGTGGATCGGATGCGACCGGAACTGATCGCCCTCTTCATCATCCACATCGCCGTGTTGGTGACCATGCGCGCCATGCACATGCTCGTGCGTGATCTCTTCATTGGTGGCGACCCGAACTTCGGTTACGTTCAAATTGAAACGTAGCGCCATCCCGGCCAGCGGGTGATTGCCATCCAGCACCACCTTGTCGTCGGCAATATCGGTCACCGTGAAAATCACGGCACCGTCATCATCGTCGCCGTCCGGCATGCCTTCAAATTGCATGCCGACTTCCAGCGGGGTTGGCAATCGATTGCGCGGTTCGACCTTGACCAGATTGGCATCATACTCGCCGAACGCATCGTCCGGCTCGACGTGGATCATGGTTTCGAAACCGACTTCCTTTCCATCCAGGGCTTCTTCGATTTTCGGTAGGGTATTCTCATAGCCGCCGTGCAGATACACCATCGGCTGACTGCTTTCCTCGATCAGATTGCCCTGGGCATCCGACAATTTGTAGTTCACAGTCACTACCGTATTTTTGGCAATCTTCATGATCATTCCTTTCATTTTGATATCAGGCGAATTATACCTGTCCGCCACCGAATCGACCCTTGCGTGAACTACCGCTCTATAATGGCGCGATGAAAAAAATGACTCTATTAGGCGGGCTGACGCCGGCGCAATTCCTACGCGACTACTGGCACAAGAAACCGCTGGTGATACGACAGGCTATCCCCGGATTCCAGGCCTTGATTCCGCGCGACGCGCTGTTCGAAATGGCGGCACGAAACGAAGTCGAATCCCGCCTGATCACGCATTTCAAGCAGCACTGGAAAATGTGCGCAGGCCCGCTCGCGCAATTGCCTGCCATCAGCAAGAAAAACTGGACCCTGTTGTTGCAAGGAATGAACCTGCATGACGATGCCGCCGATGCATTGCTGCGGCAATTCAATTTCATTCCCGACGCGCGCCTCGACGATCTGATGATCAGCTATGCGACCGAAGGCGGCGGAGTCGGCCCGCATTTCGATTCGTATGACGTATTCCTGTTGCAGGCGCAGGGCCGTCGTCACTGGCGCATCGGCGCCCAAGAAGACTTAAGCGTAGTGGATGGCTTGCCGCTGAAGATATTGCGCGACTTTCAGCCGGAGCAGGAATTCGTGCTGGAAGCAGGCGACATGCTGTACCTGCCGCC
>DHXL01000264.1:3253-3380 GCA_002415335.1 Oxalobacteraceae bacterium UBA5157 | reverse complement strand
ACGAAGCCGACCCGCAGTTCGCAGAAAAAGCGTTTAGACAGCAAGAGCACGCGCGGCCAGGTCAAGATGATGCGGGGCAAGATCAGCGACCATTAACGGACAAGTCGCCGCGCCCAAGCTGCACTAG
>DHXL01000264.1:2365-3036 GCA_002415335.1 Oxalobacteraceae bacterium UBA5157 | reverse complement strand
CAAGTATGCAACACTGCACTAGATATGTCCTCGCGACCTAATGTCTGGGTGCGTAGATATCGTGACCCGCTTCGTTGATTTGCTGCCGCAATGCGCGCCTCTCCTCAGGGCTCAGCCTGCCCGTTCTCCTGGGCTGATCGGGGGCGGCATTCGGTCGACTCTCTTGCTGGCGTCCGGCGGTCTCGCGGCGCCGCTCTTCCTCGCGTTGGAGCTGCAATTCCCCTCGCAACGCTTCGTGCTGCTCAGCGCGTCCATCCCTTTGTTGCTGCGGCGCCGTATGAGCGGCTTCGCGCTCGCCCGGGTTCGCGAATGCGCTCACCGCTCCTGCCGTAAGAAGGAGAGCTATACTGATTTTTGTAAGCGCAATTTTCATCGTTAATGGGTTCCGGAATAGCTCGTTGCGCATTGACTGGGGCGCCGGTGCAACGTTGATAACCAAGTGTATGCCCCTTCGTCGCATGCCAAAATGGGAATCGCGTAAAGTTTGTAACCGTTTGTAATGCCCACCGTGATAGAGGCCCTCGCAGTGTCTTTCTGAAGTTACCATACCACTATGAATACGACAAACACCGCTACCCATACTTCCTCTTCTCACACCAATTCACATCCGGCCAGGATTCTGGTGGTCGATGATGATCTGCGCCTGCGCGACTTGCTGCGGCGCTATCTGG
>DHXL01000264.1:0-2277 GCA_002415335.1 Oxalobacteraceae bacterium UBA5157 | reverse complement strand
TGCTGGTGCTCGACTTGATGTTGCCCGGCGAAGATGGCCTGTCGATTTGCCGCCGCCTGCGCGGCGCCGGCGACAAGACGCCGATTATCATGCTTACCGCGAAAGGCGAGGATGTGGATCGTATCGTCGGTCTGGAAATGGGTGCCGACGATTATCTTGCCAAGCCATTCAATCCGCGCGAATTGGTGGCTCGCATTACGGCCGTACTGCGCCGCATCGGTCCTGATGAGATCCCCGGCGCGCCGTCGGACACGCCGCAGTCATTCGAATTCGGTGATTTCGTGCTGGACCTCGGCACCCGCACGCTCAAGAAAAAGGGCGAGACCGTCCCGCTGACGACCGGTGAATTTTCGGTTCTCAAGGTCTTTGCCCGCCATGCGCGCCAACCGCTGTCGCGCGAAAAATTAATGGAGCTGGCGCGTGGCCGCGAGTACGAAGTATTCGACCGCAGCCTGGATGTGCAGATTTCGCGATTGCGCAAGCTGATCGAACCCGACCCGTCCAATCCGCTGTACATCCAAACCGTGTGGGGCCTGGGCTACGTATTCATCCCCGAAGGCCAGCCGCGTTAAGGTGGCGTTCTTCGTGCCGCACAGCGCTGGGTCAAATTCGGCGCCTACCGCCGCCAACCGTTTTGCCTGGCTGCAAAGCGCTCTGTTCTGGCGTACATTTTTCTTGCTGGCCTTCCTGATTGCCGCCAGTATGGCGGCTTGGGTCGTCAGCTTTCGCATGGTTGAACGCACGCCGCGCGCGCATCAAATCGCAGCGCAAATGATTTCGATTGTCACCATCACACGCACTGCCCTGACGCATTCTGCGCCGGACTCGCGGCGCGAACTGCTGTTTGACCTGGCCAGTAACGAAGGCATCCGTATCTATCCGCTGGAACGGAGCGATCGCGTGCAACCGCCACCCGACAGCGCATTGTTGCCGGAAATCGAGAGCACGGTTCGTACCGATCTCGGTGCTGACACCAGGTTTGCCGGAACGGTCAACGATGTCGCCGGTTTTTGGATCAGCTTCAAGATTGATGATGACGAATACTGGCTCATGCTGGACCGCGAACGGATCGAGCGCACGTCCGGCATCCAGTGGCTGGGCTGGGGCACGATCACTTTGCTGTTGTCGCTGCTGGGCGCGGTGTTCATCTCGCGTTTCATCAACCAGCCGCTGGCGCGCCTCAGCGGCGCCGCGCGTGCCATCGCCAAGGGCCAGACGCCCGATCCATTGCCGGAAAAAGGGCCTGCAGAAATCAGGGAGACCAATCGCAGTTTCAATCAAATGGTCGACGACCTCAATCGGGTGGAGTCGGATCGTGCCGTCGTCCTGGCGGGCATTTCGCATGATCTGCGCACGCCGCTGGCGCGCATGCAACTCGAAGTCGAGATGGCGCCCCTGCCCGACGACGCGAGAACCGGCATGCAGTCGGATCTCGGGCAAATGGATGCGATTATTGGACAATTTCTCGACTATGCCAAGCCGGCCGATAGCGCCAGCTTTGGACTGCTCGATCTATCGGCGCTGCTGCACGATGCCGCGCGTGAAGCGACACGGTTACCGGATGCCAGCATCAAGACCAATATCGAGGAAGGCGTCAGCGTAAGCGCTCATGCCGTTGATTTAAAACGAGTCATCAACAACCTGATCGAAAACGCCCGGCGCTACGGCAAGACCGGCGAATCGGAAGTCGCCGAGATAGAACTCGCCTGCCGCGTGGAAGGCAATCGCGCGATCATGGAAATTTCAGACCATGGACCTGGTGTGCCCGAGTCGGACATGGAGCGCCTGCTGCGGCCGTTCACGCGTCTGGACATTGCACGCGGACAAGCCAATGGTGCCGGATTGGGTTTGGCGATCGTCGACCGCGTGGTTAAGCGCCATGGCGGCGTGCTGAAACTTGCGAATCGCGCGCAGGGCGGATTGACTGTCAGTATTTCTTTGGCCGCTCATTCCTGAACGCCTGACGCGGCTCGCGGCTTGCGATCAGTCCAGGTCTTGCAGCAACGAGACCAGCGTCTCTTGCGGTAATTCCTCCAGATGTGCTGGATAGTTTGGGTGATCGCAGCCGATCATCATTTGCGCCCCACTTTTCAGCGCATTCTTCATTGCCGGCGTCAGTTCGAAACGGACGAAGTGGACCGCCGAAGTCTTTTCTTCATTCTCGCGCTCAAGGTCTTCGTCGGCGATCGCATAGACGCGGTCCTGCCCTTCAACCTGGACGAACACGCGATCCTCGATCCCGATCAGTTTCGCCAATGCCGCCTTGCGTTCGGTCTC
>DHXL01000173.1:13602-13850 GCA_002415335.1 Oxalobacteraceae bacterium UBA5157 | reverse complement strand
TACGGTGGGCGCCGACCTGTTGCGCGGCGGCTTGACGCCGCAAGGTTTACGGCAGCGTACCGATGTGCCGACCGCCAACCGCAACGCGCTCGGCCTTAACCTCGAATGGCGCCATACGTTCAGCGAGCGCGACCAGGGCAGCCTGTTTGGCTTGGCGACCCGGCAGCGCTACCCGGACATAGCCGTCAACGATGTCGATTCGCTGATCGTCGGCGGCGGCTGGCTGCACCAGTTCGCTGCTGCCTACC
>DHXL01000173.1:10155-13420 GCA_002415335.1 Oxalobacteraceae bacterium UBA5157 | reverse complement strand
CAGTTCGCTGCTGCCTACCGGCCGATGTTGTACGGCAGCGTGATGACCGGGCAAGACAACGCACTGGACCTGCTGGCCAACGGCGCCGATAACGGCAAGCGTTATTCCAGCGGTCGCGTCTATGGCCAGTTGTCGTTTGGTGGCACGCTGGACCTGTTCGGCAATTTCGGCCTGATGGTGCGCAGCGACCGCGCAGCCTTTGCGCGCTCGTCCAACATCGCGTACGGCAACGATCACTTGCAGGACCTGACGCTCGGATTGAACTGGCGCGCGGCACCGAACTGGACGGTACGGCCGCAGGCCACCTATTCGGAAAACAGCTCGAACATCGCACTCAGCGAATTCCGCCGCACTGAGGCCACGATTACGGCGCGTTACGATTTTCACTGAAAGCCTGTGGAGGGATGTCATGCATAACAAGACCCGAATTGCGTCGCTCAATGTGAAAGTCCTATGCCTCGCGTTGTGGGCCGCCTTTCCGGTGATGGCCGAGGCAGGCGTCGCCGGCAGCTTCCAGTTTGTCATCGGCGATGTGCGCGTGATGAATGGTGCCGGCAAGGAACGCGTCGCGCTCAAAGGCCAGCAGGTGAACGAAGGAGAGACCGTGCTGACCGGGGCCGGCGGCTCGGCGCAACTGAGAATGATCGACAGCGGCATGGTCGCACTGCGACCCGGAACCCAGTTGAAGGTCGTTACCTACGTATTCAACGGTGCCGAAGACGGCAGTGAAAATGCCGTCTTCTCGTTGGTCAAGGGCGGCCTGCGCGCCATCACCGGACTGATCGGCAGAACCCATAAAGATCGCTACAAACTCGAAACCCCGACCGTCGTGATCGGCATACGCGGCACCGATCACGAGCCGTTCGTGGTACCGCAGCCGCCTGCCGGCGTCACGGCCACCAATCCGCCCGGCACTTACGACCGCGTCAATGTCGGCGCCACCAGTCTGACCAACCAGGCCGGCAGCGCCCTGGTCGCGCGAAATGAAGTCGGCTTTGCCGCTTCGCCGACCCAGTTGCCTATGATCCTGCCGACGCTGCCGAGTTTCTACCAGGTGACGCCGGCACCGCTATCCAGGCAGAACCAGAAACCGGCGCGCGAAGAGGCGCAAGACTCCGGCTCGCAGACGGCTGCCGCATCGGGCGCCGGCGACAGCGCTGCGTCCGCGAGCGATACCGCCGCGAGCATCACCGCGGCGCCGGTGATCGAGGCCACCGCGAGCACGACGCCGCCGCCCACAGCACTGACCGGCAATGACGCCAGCGGCACCTTGCTCGATGTATCGAACCAGACGCTAACCACCGCCGACGGCCAGCCGCTGCCGCTGGATGGCGGCACCGCGACACCTGCCCCTGCACCAGCTCCCGCACCCGCACCCGTCCCCTTACAAAGCACCGGTTTCGAGCTGATCGCGAGCTACCCCGCGACGCAAAGCGGCAATCCGCAAATGTTGTATCCGGCGGTCTATTCGTCCGGTGGCGGCAGCCTCGTGCTGACGCGTGACGCGGCCGGCAATCTGGTGGGCGCCAGCAACACCAGTACCGACAGTTTCAGTAATACGTTCGGCAACATCGACCAAGGGAAATCGAGCTCCAGCAGCACCTTGTCGCAGAGTGGCTCCGTCTTCGCCGATTACGGCAGCGACGCCGCGACCGGCCTGTCCTGGGGCCGCTGGCAAGGCGGGCAAGTCACGCAGACAAACCAGTATTTCGGGACCGACGCCGGCGGCAATCAAGGTCTCGGTGCGGTCGACGCCAGTGGCGTATTCGTCATCGGCGCCGTCTTCACGAATAGCGCGGTACTCGGCAACGGCAGCTTGCACTGGCTGAGCGGAAGCTCGGCCACACCCGGCTATCTGGCGCGCGTGCTGACCGGCAGCGCCAATTACACGCTGCTGGGCGGCACGCACCCGACCGATCAACTCGGCACTATCGGCGCACTCAACAGCGCGACCCTGGGCGTGAATTTCACGACCCAGATCGCCAACGCCGACGTCAATTTCTCGATTGCCGGCAATAGCTGGGACATGCAAAGCAATGACATGCTGCTCGATGGCGGTCACTTCAACAGTCAGACCAATTGCACGTCTACCTCGTGCACCAGCAGCGTCAGCTTGACCAAGAACGGCGTGTTGACCAGCTCGGTCGGGACCCCGACCACCGGCCCCTCGTTTGGCAACCTGAACGGCATGTTGCTGGGGCTCGGACTGAACGGTGCCGGCTTGCAGTATTCGGTGAGCGATTCAGTACCGACCACGACGCTCGATAGCAACGGCAATCCCATCACCACGTTCTCGAACAGCCTGATCCAGGGCGTGGCGGCCTTCGCGGGGCCGACGCAAGACATCAATACTCCGTTTCGCGCGGTCGCTACTTCGGATGGATGGGACTACGACCTGCGCAATAGCCTCAACAGCGGCATGAGTCTCGATTTTTCCAGTTTTTATCGCGGCAGCATTTCGGGCGATATACAGCCGGTCGCACGCGTGATCGACAGTGCCGCCGGATTGACCGAATTCCTCGGCCAGTCGCGCGGCTATACGCCGGTGAATCCGCTCGACATCGTGCCGGGAATAAGCGACCGCGGAATCGACAGTACCATCAAGATCGGCAGCGCCGTCAATCGCGACGTCGGCTCGGCGTCGATCGGCGGCGCCACCATATCGTGGGGACGCTGGGAAGGCGGCCATGTCGATATCTACAGCCGCGATGGTACGGTCAAGCTCGGCGCAATCGACAATACCGGACGCAGCATGCATTGGCTGACAACCTCGGCCCTGACCGGCTCGTTCCTCAACCTGCCACTGACCGGCAGCGCGTCCTATACTTTGGCCGGCAGCACCAGCCCGACGGACTTGAAAGGCAATGTCGGCACGCTCGGTGCGGTCACGCTGAACGCCGATTTCGGCAACGCCAAGGTCAACGCCGCAATCAATCTCGGTTTCAATGCGCCGACCAACGTCAGCAACTGGAGCATGAGTGCCAGCAATATCCCGTTGGGCGGCAGCGATGATTTCCATTCCAGTTCGGCGCTCAATGGCGTCAACGGCATCGTGCATACGGTCAGCTGCAGCGGGGTATCGTGCGGACCGCAAGCGTTGGGCTATCTGGACGGCCATTTTATCGGCGGCGGACAAGGCGCGATCATGACCTACGGCATGGCGACCGGGACGGTCACCGCGACGACTCCGTCCACGACGAACCCCGCCACGTCGACGTTCACGCCGGCCAACGCAGTCACCGGCCTGGTCGTGATGAAGCATTAG
>DHXL01000173.1:2750-9998 GCA_002415335.1 Oxalobacteraceae bacterium UBA5157 | reverse complement strand
GCCGACGTTACCGGCCGGAATTCTGGTTGCATCTGCGGAGAAGCAGGACTACTCTGAAGAAAGACAACAGTCGGGAGAAGCGTATGAGCACGATCGCGCGGAAGAAGTATCAGACGTTTGCCGAATTCTATCCGGTCTATCTGGGCGAGCACGCCAACCGAGTCTGCCGCGAACTGCACTTCACCGGCTCGACGCTGGCCTTGCTTTGTCTCGCCGTGCTACTCCTGACCGGCAACCCGTGGTGGCTATTGGCCGCGCTACTTTGCGGCTATGGCTTCGCGTGGATCGGCCACTTCGGATTCGAAAAGAATCAGCCGGCCTCGTTCCGCCAGCCGCTTTACTCGTTCATGGGTGACTGGGTGATGTACTGGCAGATGCTAACTGGACAGGCCTCGTTTTAGGCGGTTTCGAGTCTGCCGCGAAGCACGCTGACAGCGTCAGCTGCAAGCCCTGTTCGATCGCGCTTTCAACTTGCCTGGCCAGTGCCAGGTTGCCGGACGCATTGAACGCGAACAGCCGATACACGTCGGCCATCATCAATTGCTGCGGATTGGCCAGCAGCGTCCAGCGGTCCATGTCCTCGGCGCTACGCTTGCCCCATTGCATCCGGCCCGGCACATCGGTCCTCACGCGGGCGACCCAGCCTGCATCCAGCATTCGGTCGAGCAGGCTTTCGGATTCGTCGAACCCCAAACGCGTGCTGGCACGAATCGTCGATGCATCGACCGCGGCGGATACGCCGGTGGTTCTGGCTTCATGCAATACCTGCAGCACGCTCATCGCGTCGATAAATGCGCTGCCCGGCGTCGCCACATGCCACCAGCGTTCGTACTTCACCACCGGCAACGCAGCCGCGATGACCGCGCCGGCGAGCGTGATCATCCAGGACAGATAGACCCACACGAGAAAGATCGGCAGGGCCGCCACTGCGCCATACACCAGCGTGTAGGTCGGGAACTTGGTCACATACGCCGCGAAAATACGCTTGGCGATTTCAAATGCGATCGCGGCCGCCAAGCCGCCCCATGCCGCATCGCGCCAATCGACATAGCGGTTCGGCACGCCGACATACAACATCGCGAACGCGCAGGTCGTCAAGATCACCGACACCAGCGTATAGAACGCGGCCCCAATGAAAGGCACGCTCGATACGACGCCCGTGGTCGCGGTGAAAAGATGGGAAGTCAGCGAGATCGACGCGCCGATCAGCAAAGGGCCGAGCGTGATGATCGCCCAATACACGATGATGCGCTGCCGGAACGGGCGCGTGGCCTTGACCCGCCAGATATGATTGAACACGCGGTCGACCGTCCCCATCGTCGCGATCGCAGTGATCATCAGCGCGACCGCACCGACGGCCGATAAGCGGCTGGCCTTGGCGGCGAACTGACCGAGATAGCCGAGAATCGTGTTGGCGATCGCTTTCGGCATCAGGCTTTCGGCGAAATACACTTCCAGCGATGCGCGCAACGTATTGAACAAGGGAAAGGTCGTAAAAATCGCGAAGGCAATCGTCAGCAGCGGAACCAGCGCCAGCACCGTGGTGAACGTCAAGCTGCCGGCCACTTGCGGCAGATGCTCCTCATTGAGCCGACGGAGCGCGAAACGCATCAGATCGCGCATCCGGGGCGGATGCATTACGCCGGAGTCCGGCAAGTCAGCGGGAAGCATTTGAAAAATAGTTGGGTTGTGCGGCATGGAAAGACGGTTAACTGAAGGAAAGCATCGACCTGGAGAAAAGACTCCTGCGTTGGCCGAGACATCGGAAAGGCCGTAACGACACTCGGCTCGCACTGGATTACATTCTATAATACCAAGCATGACTGCACCCACGCTGACAATTCTCGTTTTGTACTATTCCCGGAACGGCGCGACCCGCAAATTGGCGGAATTGATTGGCCAAGGCATCGATGGCACGGCCGGCTGCGCTGCGCGGCTGCGCACGGTGCCGGCCGTGTCAGCCGTGACCGAAGCCACCGAACCGGACATTCCGGCCGAAGGCGCGCCTTACGTCGAACTGCGGGATCTCGAAGAATGCGCCGGTTTGGCACTGGGCTCGCCGACGCGTTTCGGCAACATGGCGGCCTCGATGAAGTATTTCTGGGACGGGACCGCGACACAATGGCTGTCCGGCACGCTGGCCGGCAAGCCGGCTTGCGTGTTCACCTCGACCGGTAGCCTGCACGGCGGCCAGGAGAGCACGCTATGGTCGATGATGATCCCGCTGATGCACCATGGCATGCTGCTGCTCGGCCTGCCCTACACCCAGACGGAACTGATGACCACGGCGAGCGGCGGCACGCCCTATGGCGCGAGCCACTGGTCCGGCGTCAACGGCGACTTGGCCCTGACGGAAGACAGCCGCGTACTCGCGATCGCGCTCGGCCGCCGACTGGCGCAGACCGCGCATAAATTACGGAGCGCCTGATGCAAAACACGACGCAGAAAGCCTGTTATTTCGGCGCGGTCACGAGCCTGCTGGCGTTGATCGTGTTAAGCACCGCGTGGGAACTTGTGCTGGCGCCGCTGCGTCCGGGCGGCTCCTGGCTGGTATTGAAAGCCGTTCCTTTGCTGTTTCCGCTGATGGGCGTGCTCAAGCGCGACGTCTACACGATGCAATGGGCATCGATGATGATCCTGATTTATTTCACCGAAGGCATCGTGCGCGCCACCAGCGACAAGGGTTTGTCGGCGACGCTCGGATGGATCGAAGTCGGCCTGGTCTGCATCTTCTTTTTCAGCGCCATTTTCTATGTCAAACCCTATAAGCAAATCGCCAAAAAAATGGCCCAGCAAGCGATCCAAAAAGCCGCCAACTCCAAATGAATAATTTCCTGGAACGATGCCGTAGCGCGGTCGGCGCCGCTTACGTCTTGACCGACAGTGCCGACACCGCTCCCCATTTGACCGACTGGCGCCGGCGCTACACCGGCGCCGCGCTGGCCGTGATCAAACCGGGCTCGACCGACGAAGTCGCGGCGATCGTCCGCCTGTGCAACGAATTCCGCGTGCCGGTCGTGCCGCAGGGCGGCAATACCGGCCTGGTACTCGGCAGCGTGCCGGATCGAAGCGGCGCGGCCATCGTGTTGTCGCTGGCCCGCCTCAACCGGATTCGCGTCACCGATACCGTCAACAATACGATGACGGTGGAAGCCGGCTGCATACTGGAAAACGTGCAGAACGCCGCCGCCGCGGCGGGCCGCCTGTTTCCGCTGTCGCTCGCCGCCGAAGGCAGTTGCACCCTCGGTGGCAATCTGGCGACCAATGCCGGCGGCACAGCGGTTCTGCGTTACGGCAATACGCGCGAACTCTGTCTCGGGCTCGAGGTGGTGACGCCGCAGGGAGAAATCTGGAGCGGCCTGGGCGGCCTGCGCAAGGACAACACCGGCTACGATCTGCGCGACCTGTTCATCGGGGCGGAAGGCACGCTTGGCATCATCACGGCCGCCGTGCTGAAACTGTTCCCGCAACCGAAGGCCGAAATTACCGCGCTGGCCGCGATGGCGACGCCCGACGATGCGCTGCGCCTGCTGAACCTGGCCCAGGCGCATTGCGGCGCGGCGCTGACCGGATTCGAATTGATGTCGGATCTCTGCCTGCAACTGGTGAGCAAGCATTTCCCCCACATGCGGCTGCCCTTCCCGCAAAATTATCCGCAGTATGTGCTGCTGGAATTGTCGGACAGCGAGTCGGGCGAACACGCGAATACCATGCTGGAGAACCTCATTACGGCGGCGCTCGAACAGGAAATTATTCAGGATGCGGTCGTCGCATCGTCGATTGCGCAATCGAAATCCCTGTGGCATTTGCGTGAGCATATTCCGCTGGCGCAGGCGGCGGAGGGCAAGAACATCAAGCACGACATCTCGGTGCCGATTTCGCGCATCGCCGAATTCATCCGCGCCACCGACATGCTGCTGCAACAGAGTTTCCCGGCCAGCCGCATGGTCACGTTCGGTCACCTCGGCGACGGCAACTTGCATTACAACGTATCGCCGCCGGAATCGACCTCCGACGAAACCTTCATCGCGCGCCAGGCCGAAGTCAATCACGTGGTGCACGACAGCGTGCATCATTTTGGCGGATCGATCTCGGCCGAACATGGCGTGGGCGCACTGAAGCGCGACGAGATACTGCACTACAAGTCAGCGGTGGAAATGAAACTGATGCACAGCATCAAGCAGGCACTCGATCCGTTGAATCTGATGAATCCGGGCAAAGTTCTCTAATAAAAAATACAGGGATATCCATGATGCGACTGTTGTTGATCGCGGCACTTGTTTTGTCGGCGATGCCGGCCCTGGCGGCCTACAAATGCGAAGCAGGCGGCAAGACCGCCTACGGCGATGCGCCCTGCGCCGGCGGCAAGGCGATCGACATCAGCGATCCGGCTTCGCCGTCCGAGGCAAGCAATATCCGGCTGCAGACGGCGCAAGAGAACAGGAAAGTGAAGCAGCTTGAGAACGCGCGCCACAAGCGCGAGGCGATCGACGAAAGAGAACAGCGGCACGTCGCGCGGGCCTATGCCGCCAAAAAACACAAATGCGCGTCGCTGGCGCAGCGCCGGGACTGGAGCCACGAAGACGCCGCCAAGGCGGTCGGCAAAGCCGCTATAAAAGCCAGGCTCAGAGCAAGACGGGCGGATCAAAAGTTCCAGCTGGAATGCGCGGCGTAAATAGCAACCTCACCGGCTGAGCGCCGTCTCTTCCGGCGGGCGCACGCTGCGAAACATGCGCAGCAACAGCAGGTCATACACGATCTTCAGGCCGCCGGCGATCACCAGCGGCCAGCCGAAAGACGAGACGCCCAGCAGGTAACCGGCCAGCAGCGGTCCGGCGGCCGCCACCAGGCTGCGCGGCACGGCGGTCATGCTGGCCGCAGCGGCACGCTCTTCCGGCGGCACCACCGACATCACGTACGAGCTGCGCGTCGGCACGTCCATTTGCGACAGCGCGCTGCGCGCCAGCAGCAACGCGATCGCCCACGGCAAACTCGGCATGAATGGGATCAGCATCAGGAATATGTTGGCAGGCAAATGCGTGAACACCATCGTATTCACCAGACCGATGCGCTGCGCGATGCGGACCGCCAGCAACAAGGAAAAAGCAGAACAGACACCGGTCCAGAAAAATATCGACCCGGCCGTCACGATCGACAACTGGAATTTCTGGAACAGCCATAACGCGATCATCGATTGCACCACGAAGCCGCCGCCGAATGCATCGAGGCTGAACAAGGCGGCCAGCGTATAGACAATTTTCTTCGAATGCTTCAGCGGCGCCGCGAGCGCATGCCCTCCTCCGGCCGTTTCTTGCGGCAACGTCGCGTAAAGCGATGCAATCACCAGTCCCAGCAAGCCGTACAAAGCGAACATCGACTGCAGCGCGGTGATCAGGTCGAGCTTGAATGCCGCCATCATCAAGTGCGGCAAACCGGCGAACAGCGCGCCAAGCGCCGCGACCAAGGCGCCAACCAGACCGTAGCGCGCGAACTGGGCCGTGCGCTGATGATCTTCTGCGAGGCGCGACAGCAGCGCGTGCTCCAGCGGCAGGAATACGCTGACGTCGCCGCTGGACGGATTCAGCGTGCCGACAACCGCGATCAGCAGCAGCGGCCAGAACGCGGTGATGGTCGCAAAGCCGAGGCCGGTGCCCGCCATCAGCGCCGCCGCCAGCAACAGCAAGCTGCGGTAGTGAAGGCGATAGGCGTTCAAGCCGACCAGCAAGGTCAACACGCCGGAGCCGAGCAGCGTGCCGGTCGCGATCACACCGATCTGGAACGGGCTCATGCCGAGCGCGATCAGGTAGAGCGGCAGCAGCAGGCTGACGTAGCCGTCGCCGAACGCGCGCAGGCCGCGCACCCACAGCAGGCGGCGCAGGATCGACTTGTTCATCAGTTCGCTTCGCCTTGCAGACAACCGCCCATCGATGTGCTCTTTTCGTTTAACGGTGAATGAGTGGATACACGATCAGGCCGATGATCGCCGCGCCGGCTACCACGACCGGTTCCTGCAGTCTCCTGAATTTCCACAGCAAGGCAATCGTGACAAGTGCGATCGCGGCAGTCGGGAGATCGACGATCGAACGTTTCGCGATCACCACCACCGAGCCGGCAATCGCGCCAATCGCAGCCGCCGTGATGCCATCGACGAAAGCAATCACGCCCGGGACTTTACCGTATTTCTTGAAATAGGGCGCGGGGATAATGGTGAACAGATAGCATGGCAGGAAAGTCGCCAGCGCCGCCACGCATGCCCCCGGCAAACCGGCAACCAGATAGCCGATGAAACCGACCGTGATCACGACCGGCCCCGGCGTGATCATCGCAACCGCGACCGCATCGACGAATTGCTTTTCCGTGAGCCAGTGATGTTCGGTAACGACGCCGCCATACAGAAAAGGCACAATCGCCAGGCCGGAACCGAACACGAAGGCGCCTGCCTTGGCGAAGAATAAACCGATCTGGGCCAGCAGCGACAGATCGTTTGCACCGTAAAGCCCGGCACCGATCGGCCACTGGACCAGCGCAGCGGCGTGCAATCCGCTTCTGTTGAGCCATTGCGGCGGCGCGCGCCAGAGCCACACCAGCACGCCGCCCGCGATGAACAGCCATGCGATTTCGGACTCGGTGGCGATCGTGACGGCGGCCAACAGCAGGTAGACGGCCCACAGCAGTTTGTCGCTACCGACGCTCTTGACGGTCAGCTTGTAGCCGCTCATCACGATGATGCCAATCACCGATGCGCCGACCCCATAAAACACCGCCTGCATCCACGACAGGCCGCCGAACGCCACATACCCGCGGCCGAGCGCCAGCACCATCAGGAACGACGGCACCACGAAAGCGATGCCGACCAGCGTCGCGCCGAGGATGCGAAAATGCACGTAGCCGAGATAAATCGCCAGTTGCGCCGCCAGCGGTCCGGGCGCGAGCTGCGCCAGCGCCACGCCTTCCTTGTAATCGGCATCGCTGATCCACTTGCGTTCGTCGACCAGGTCGCGCCGCATATAACCGACCAGTGCCACCGGCCCGCCGAAGCCGAGCGCGCCGAGGCGCAACATGTACAGGATCAATTGCCACAACGTGTAAGCGGGCGGCGCTGCGCCTGGTGCATCGCCTGGTGCATCGGTCGACATCGGCGGTCCTTTCTTGCTTCCGGGTGGGCGGATTGATTTGCAGATACTGTTCCATAATAGAATCATGCCTCGATTATGAAAATTGAGTCTGGATCGCTGCAATCGCTTACGG
>DHXL01000173.1:0-2549 GCA_002415335.1 Oxalobacteraceae bacterium UBA5157 | reverse complement strand
CGGTCGCCAACGCTAGCAACGACTTGTCCACATGTCAATCCCGCATTCGCCATTAGAATGGCGATTCACGTCGGCATCAGAAAGATAAGGGTTATTAAATGGATCGTCTGCAATCAATGCGCGTCTTTTCGATGGTGGTCGAGCAAGGCGGATTCGCCCGCGCCGCCAACGCCATGGATCTATCGAATGCGGTCGTCACGCGTCATGTCGCCGACCTTGAGAATCACCTCGGTACGCGCCTGCTCAACCGCACGACACGCAAACTGTCGCTGACCGAAACCGGCCAGGTCTATTTGGAAAGGGTGCGCCAGATTCTGCAGGAAATCGACGACGCCGACGCGCTGGCTTCCTGCATGTCACGGAATCCGAGCGGTACGCTGCGCGTCTATTCGCAGCTCGGTTTCGGAAAATTGCAGTTGGCGGAAATGCTCCCCGGTTACGCGACAAATTTTCCCGAGGTGACACTGGACGTGACGCTGTCGGATCGCACCGTCGATCTGGTGGAAGATGGCTTCGACATCGGTTTCTTCATCGGTGTGCAGAAGTTCGACGCCAGCATGATCGCGCGTCAACTGGGCGTGGCCGAAGTGCTGCTGTGCGCCTCGCCGGCTTACATCAAGCAGCATGGCGCACCGCAAGTTCCCCAGGATCTTGCACAGCATAACTGCCTGAACTTCAACAACGTCGACCAGTTGCGGAATAGCTGGCCGATCAGCGGCCCGAATGGCACCATCAATATCCCGATCACCAGCAGGATGATGTCGAACAACGGCGACTTGCTACGCCACTGCGCCGCGTCCGGCATGGGACTGGTGGCCGGTCCTTCATTCGCAATGACAGCCGATCTGGAGAGCAAGCAATTGGTGCGATTGCTACCGGACCACCGTCTCGGCCAATTATCGGTGGTGATGGTGTACCCGAGCCGACGCCTGCTGTCGGCCAAAGTCCGCAGCTTCGTCGACTTCATCAGCCAGCACTATCCGCACCCGGAAATTGACCCGTGGCTGATCGCGGCCAGCTAGTGCAGTGTTGCATGCTTGGCGGAACTTAAGAAAATCGATGCGTTTGGCCCTGTGGCTAGGCGCACACCGCAGCGATACCGAGGTATCGCGAGGATATGCAACGACGCCACGGGGCCAAAGGCGCGATTTTATGTGCCGTCAAGTATGCAACACTGCACTAGTCACCGATCCACCATCATCACAACGGAAAGACGCCCTCATGCATATTCACCTGACCATGGTTCCACTTGTCTCGCTAATCGCCGGTATCCTGATCCTGGTCATGCCCCGGCTTCTCAACTTCATCATTGCGATCTACCTGATCATCGTCGGCGTCATCGGGCTGTTCGGCGCCAGCGTGTTTCATCTGCATTGAACTCAGTTATCGACGCCAATCTGCCAGAAGCCATCCTTTTCCTGGACTTTCCGTTCAAGCACCGATGACGGAAGCGAGATGTTGAGTGCGGCGACGCGCCGCGGATCGATCAGGACGGTCGGTTTCGCCTGTCTCAGAATGGGCAGGATATCCGGCTTCACGTGCCGCTTGAGGATCTTCGCGGCCTGCATGCCGGACAAGCTGCCGACGACGCCGAAATCGGCGCCGACATAGAGCACCGCGCCCGGCACCCGGACCATCGCGAACGTGATGACCGGGATCTTGTTCTCTGTGCCGAAATCGCTCAGGTCGACCGCCGGTTCATACTTGCGCAGGCCATAGTAGGTATCGAGCGGAACCGCAAACATCTGCACGCCGTTTCCGTCCTTGAACAATTGCTTCAGGGACGGAATGATACTGTCGCGCTTGTTCACCAGTCGCGACGAGACGGTGATCCCGATCTCCTTGGCTTTGGCGGTAGCCGCCGCGACATTGGCGACGCCATTCTCGTCGTCGGTGTTGACCATGCCGATCTTCTGAACCGCCGGGAATATCGCCTTGACGATCTTCAGCGAATCCGACATGTCGGTGTACAGGGTCGCCCCGGTCACGCCGGGCCCGGCGTCGTTGAGCGACGTGCAATTTGCATCCTCCGGGTTCGCCACTGCCGTGAACACCACCGGAATATGGGCGTCGTCAAGTATCGCGCGCGCGTACTTGGTCGCCGGCGTGCCGATCGTCAGGACCAGGTCCGGCCTTTCCATTGCGATGCGTTGCGCCTCCTCCCTGATCCGCAGCAATACCCCGATCCGGTCCCAGAACCCGCCTTTTTCCACGTCAAAGTCGATCTTCACGCGATGCACGATCAAATTTGTCCCGACCGCGATGCCGCTGTCCTGGAGCGCCTTCATGAATCCATCCAGCGACTTCTGATACGGCTCGATGTCGGTGACCTGCAACACCTCGATGCGGAAGGTGTGCAACTCGTCCATCGATGAAGGCGACAGCGCCTCCATCGCCTGGCAAGACAACCAACAAGCCGATAATACAAACGCAAAGACTGTGGCAATTTTCTTCATGATTCCCTCTGAGGACATTCTATTTGCAACGAGCGGTCCAAATCAGGGTCACACGTGCGATCGACAAATCCCGGACGCGGCAGCGGCAGGATT
>DHXL01000114.1 GCA_002415335.1 Oxalobacteraceae bacterium UBA5157 | reverse complement strand
CAGTCGTTGTTGCTGGACGACGGCAAGCTGCGGCTGCAAGTGCTGGCCAGCGACGGGCAGCAAATCCGCACGCGCGTGATCGTCGGCGGCGCGCTGTCCGACCGCAAGGGCGTCAACGTGCCCGGCGCCGTATTGCCGATTCCGGTACTGACGGAAAAAGACCGGCGCGATCTGGCCTTCGCGTTGTCGCTCGGGGTCGAGTGGGTCGCCTTGTCCTTCGTGCAGCGTCCGGAAGACTTGCACGAGGCGCGTGAACTGGTCGGCGACCGGGCCAGCATCATGACCAAGCTGGAAAAGCCGCAGGCGCTCGATCAGCTGGAAGAAATCGTGCGCCTGTCGGATGCAGTGATGGTGGCGCGCGGCGACCTCGGCGTCGAGCTGCCGCCGGAGCGCGTGCCGGGTGCGCAAAAGCGCATCCTGCGGGCCTGCCGGCAGCACGGAAAACCGAGCATCGTCGCCACGCAAATGCTCGAATCGATGATCTCGGCGCCGACGCCGACCCGGGCCGAAGCATCCGACGTCGCCAGCGCGATTTACGACGGCGCCGATGCAGTGATGCTGTCGGCCGAATCGGCCAGCGGCGCCTATCCGGTACACGCGGTATCGATGATGGACCGCATCATCATCGAAGTCGAACACGATCCGCTATATCGCAAACTGATCGATGCACAACACGAATTGCCGATGCCGACGCGCGGCGATGCGATCTGCTCGGCCTTGCGCAGCGTCACCAACATCATCGGCGCGGCGGCTACCGTCACTTACACTTCGTCCGGGCATACCAGCCTGCGCGCGGCACGCGAGCGGCCGACTGCGCCGATCCTGAGCATCACGCCCAACCTGGCGATCGCGCGGCGTCTGGCGCTGGTATGGGGCGTCCATTCCACCGTCAGCACCGATGTGCACAGCGTGGATGACATGGTAGCGACGGCTTCGCGCATCGCGCGTGAAGAGGGCTTCGCAAAAGCCGGCGACCAGATTGCGATCACCGCCGGCATGCCGTTTGGCCAGCCCGGCACCACCAACCTGTTGCGGATTGCCGAAATCGAGGACTAAGCGCCGCTCATGAAAATCATCGTATTGGGAGCCGGCATCGTCGGCACTGCGTCGGCGTGGTTCTTGCGCAAAGCCGGGCATGAGGTCAGCGTCATCGACCGCCAGCCCGGTGCGGCGCAGGAAACCAGCTTCGCCAACGGTTGCCAGATCTCCGTTTCGCATGCGGTGCCGTGGGCCAATCCTTCGGCGCCGCTGAAAATATTGAAATGGCTCAGCCAGGAAGATGCGCCCTTGCTGTACCGCTTCCGCGCCGAATGGCTGCAGTGGAAATGGGGGCTGCATTTCCTGCGCGAATGCACACCGGCGCGTACCGCCGCGAACATCCGCCAGATCGTCGCGATTGCGGAATACAGCCGTCAAACGCTGCAGGCAGTGCGCGCCGAAACCGGCATCGACTACGATTGCCTGACGCGCGGCATCCTGCATTTTTATACCGACCAGAAGGACTTCGACGAATCGCTGCCAGCCGCCGAATTCATGCGCGAACTCGGCTGCCGGCGGCAGTCGATCAGCGCCGATGAAGTGGTCAACATCGAACCAGCCCTGGCCCGCAATCGCGCGCGGATCGTCGGCGGCGATTTCACCGCGACCGATGAATCAGGCGACGTGTGCAAATTCGCCAAGGGATTGGCGGACAAAGCCGCTGAAGCCGGCGTCAATTTTCTTTTCAATACCGGCATCACACGCCTGCTGACGACCGGCGCCGGTGACTCGGCAACTATCAGCGGCGTCGAAATCATCAATGCGGAAGGACGGCATCAGGTGTTGCACGCCGATGCGTTCGTGGTGGCGCTGGGCAGTTTCTCAGTGCCGCTGCTGAAACCCCTGGGGATCGACCTGATGATCTATCCCGGCAAGGGCTATTCGGCCACTTACCGCATCTTGGATCCGGATGCGGCGCCTTCGGTTTCGCTGACCGACGACGCCTGCAAGCTGGTGGTTTCGCGCCTGGGCGATCGCTTGCGCGTCGCCGGCACCTGCGAGTTCAACGGCTATACGCGCGAACTGAACCCGACCCGTTGCGACATACTCACGCGGCGCATGCGCGACCTGTTTCCGCAGGCCTGCGACTACGACAATCCGGAATACTGGAGCGGCCTGCGGCCGTTGACGCCATCCAACGTGCCTTACATCGGCGAGACCAAGTTCGGTAATCTGTTTTTGAATACCGGCCACGGCACGCTGGGCTGGACCATGGGCTGCGGCTCCGGCCGGGCGATTGCGGATATCGTGTCGGGGCGGAAGCCGGAAGTGGATTTTGCGTTTACCGCAAGGCCGCATCGGGCGTCGGCGCCTCTGGCCAGGGCGGGAAAATCGGCCGGTTGACCGGTGCAAGACGATCATGGGCGCTGCTACTCGGGGGCCACGTTCAACCCGTGTCGATAAACCTCAGCGCACGAACCGGCCGTTCTTGCCGAGCATCGTGATTTCCACAAACTGGCTGCCGCTATGGTTCTTGGCGCCATAGTCAACCATCAATCCACCCAGGTCGTCGCGCTTCATCGACTCCAGCGCCAGCACGAAATCCTCGCGCGTCAGGTGGCGGCCGGCGCGCCGCAACCCTTCGACCAGCACCTTGGCGGACACGAAGCCCTCCATCGCCGCATACGATACGGTGGCGCCGGTTCGTTTCGCGGCGACCTCGAATTCCTGGCCGAGGATACTCGTGACCAGATCCGGCGCGGGCGTGACCTGCGTCACGAGGATGCCGTTCGCCGCCGGACCCAGGTCCTTGATGAACTCTTGCGATGAATTATTCGACATCGTCATGATCTGCATGGTGCCGCCTTGTGCGCGCAACGCCTTGATCACTTCCACCGTGTTCTTGCCCGAGCTGACGATGATCAGCGCCGCCGGCTTGGCTGCGATCAGTTTGGCGGCGGTGGCTTTGAAGTCCGGCTTGAGTCGGGGGAAGAACGCGACGATCGCTGGCGTCAAATTATGCGCCGCCATGCCCTTGTTGAATCCGTTCAGCCCGTCCAGGCCCAGCGGATCCTCTTTTTCATAGGTCAGCAATGCGATATTCTTGATGCCGAGGGTGGCGAAGTGTTCGATCGCCTTGCCCACTTCATCCTGATACTTTGCGCGCACATTGAACAGCCAATGGTTGACCGGCGTATGGAATATTTCTCCGCCGGTACTGGGTGCGATCAGCGGCACGTGGTGTGCCGCCAGCAGCGGCAGGATCGCTTCCGTTTGCGGCGTGCCGCGGCTCTGAAACAACGCGAACACATGATCTTGCGTAATCAGTTTTTCCGCATTGGCCGCAGCCAGCGCCGGCAAGAACTTGTCATCGACGATGCGCAATACGATCTTGCGGCCGTTGACGCCACCCCGCTGGTTGACGCCGGCAATGTAGGCGTGCGCCCCTTCGTTCATCTCCTTGACTGCGCTGGCGACCGTCCCCGTCACGCCAACGGTCTGGCCGATCAGGATACTGTCGTCGGTGACGCCTTCTTCCGCGAATGCCGTGATCGCAATGCCTGCCAGCCCTGCGGTCAGAAATCTGTGCCAGTGCTTGACCATGGATCCTTTAGCTTAAAGTGGCTATTCGAAGCGAAGCGATTGGATTGCCCCGCTTCGAACACATGACCCTGTGCTAGATCAAGCCTGCGCCGCGCGCCCACTTGTACTTTGCACCAAGCACGGCAACTGGGATCTCGGTCGAATAGGCATAGGCCGGGATACCGTGCTCATACAGGTATTGCGACGCCTCCTCAACCTCGACATCACCGGCCAGCGACGCTACGATCGGCTTCTCAATGCCCTTGGCACGCATTTCATCACGCGCTTCGACGATGATCCGGGCGAAGACCATAGGCGGCGTGACAATGGTATGCCAGTAGCCGAGAATCAACGCGTGGATGCGATCATCCTGCAGCCCCAGCAAGACCGTGTTCTTGTACGTCTGCGGCGGTTCGCCGCCGGTGATGTCGACCGGGTTGCCGGCTGCACCGAAAGGCGGGATGAACTTACGGAAAGCCGCATCGAGGTCGGCCGGCATCGGCATCAAGGTCAGGTTGTTAGCGACGCAGGCATCGGACAACAGCACGCCAGACCCTCCCGCGCCGGTGATGATGACCACATTTTCACCTTTCGGGGTCGGCAGAACCGGCACACCGCGGGCAAAGTCAAGCAAATCGCGCAGGCTGTTGGCGCGGATCACGCCGCTTTGATTGAACACGTCTTCGTAGATCTTGTCGTTGCCGGCCAGCGCACCCGTGTGGGAGCTGGCGGCCTTGGCGCCAGCGGCAGTGCGGCCGCCCTTCAGCACGATCACCGGCTTTTTCTTCGATACGCGGCGGGCGACTTCGGCGAAGGCGCGGCCATCCTTCAGATCTTCGCAATGCTGGGCGATGACCTTGGTATTAGGATCCTGTTCGAAGAAAATCAGCAGATCGTCCTCGTCGATGTCGGACTTGTTGCCCAGACCGACGATCGCGGACACCCCCATCTTGGCTGAACGGCTGAAGCCGATCATGGCCATGCCGATACCGCCGGACTGCGAGGACAGGGCGGCGGAACCCTTGACGTCGAAGGCCGTGCAGAAAGTTGCGCACAGGTTGGCCGGGGTGTAGTAGAAGCCGTAAATGTTCGGCCCCATCAGGCGAATGTTGTACTTGCGGCCGATTGCAACCAGCTCATCCTGCATCTCGGGTTCGCCGGATTCGGCGAAGCCGGACGGAATCAGCACGGCACCGACGATTTTCTTCTCGCCGCACTCGATCAGTGCGCCGGCAACGAGCTTGGCTGGAATCGCGAATACGGCAATATCGATCTCTCCCGGAACGTCCTTGACGCTCTTGTACGCCTTGTAGCCCAGGATTTCCGCGGCTTTTGGATGGATCGGGTAGATGTTGCCTTTGTAGCCGCCGTTGATCAGGTTCTTCATGACCGAGTTACCGATCTTGCCGGCCTCGGCGGAAGCGCCGATTACGGCGATGGCCCTCGGCTCCATGATGCTTTTCATGGCAGCAAGAACTTCTGGCTCGCTCGGGCGATAACGCGGTATCTTGACCGAGAAATCGACCACGATACGCACGTCGGCAGCGATCGCGCTGTCCTTGGTGGCGAACACTGGGTTCAAATCCATTTCGGAAATTTCGGGAAAGTCGCTGACCAGTTCGGACACGCCGACGATCAGGGCGGCAAGCGCTTCACGGTCAACCGGATCGCTGCCGCGCACGCCCTTGAGCATCTCGGCAGCCTGAATGCCGTCGAGCATCGAGAATGCGTCTTCCTTGGTGGCTGGAGCCAGGCGGAAAGTGATGTCCTTCAGGACCTCGACCAGCACGCCGCCCAAGCCGAACGCGACCAGCTTGCCGAAGCTGTCGTCGGTTACGGCGCCGATGATGACTTCCTGGCCACTCTTGAGCATTTGCTGCACCTGCACGCCGAGAATCTGGGCGTCGGCCTTGTACTTCTTCGCGTTGGCAATGATGGTATCGAAGGCCTTGGCGGCCTCTTCCGCGCTCTTGACACCGACTACCACGCCGCCCGCTTCGGTCTTGTGCAGGATGTCCGGCGACACGATCTTCATCACGACCGGAAAGCCCATCGAGGTGGCCAGCTTTTGCGCGTCGGCGGCGTTAGCCGCAACGCCTTCCTGGGGTACCGCGATGCCGTAGGCGTCGCACACCAGCTTGCCTTCCGGCGCGGTAAGGGAATCTCGGCCGGCAGCCTTGACTGCATCGAGGATTTGTCTGACTTTTGCTTTGTCTTTGTTCATGTGAACCTCATTCTATTAAAATGGCAAATGGCGCCCCTGTCGAGGCACCGTCAATCGTAATGGTCAAATCACGCGTTCAGCGCGCAAG
>DHXL01000345.1 GCA_002415335.1 Oxalobacteraceae bacterium UBA5157 | reverse complement strand
TCAAGATAGTTGACGCGGACCACTGCGCACCTCTTTATCGTTGGAGCCCATTATTTGTGCCCCTTACTTTTCGCAACTTCGGGTGCGGCGCGATCGATATGCGCCTCAAGTGCTTCGCGGATGCTCCATTCCGTTTCTTGCAGGAATTGCGCTTCGACTGCGATGTGCCGAATCAGACAGCCAATGTCAGCAATGTCGTCTGAATTGACCTTGCTATTGCCATTGGCGCCAGCCACAAACATGACGTTACCGAGCGCCGCCAAGCCATTCATCAATATATCGTTTGCATTCGTGGCGTGATTCATCGCGGCTTCCGCGATCAGGCGATCATCAGCCGTGATCGGATTGAACATTGAAAAGTCGGCTGGCATTTTTTTCAGCAGATGGCCGAGCTCATAGGGCGCGCGATCAATGCGTTCGAAATGCGGGTTTTTCCCGGGTGCTGCTCTAGTGGTATCAGACATGATTACGCGCCTCCGCGACAAGTCCCGCCTTCATCGCTCGCTCGCGTATCACGTCAATATCGCTGGCCTGGAGCTCGGCCTGCAGCGCACCGTGACGGCATAGCGCCTTGACATCCCTGTCATCCGTCAGCTTGGCAATCGCGCGGAACATCGCCCCCATTGCTTCGGCCTGTTCGAATGTGATATTGGCAGTGCACTCAATATCCAAGACGTCGACAGGCTCGAACCCATTAATTATTGTTCGTTGTGTAGAATTGCTGTCAGCCATGATTCAAACTCCCTTTTAGTTTGGTTTTGGTCAGGCCGCCTCGGTGCTGAAACACCTTGCCGGCCGCTTTGCCTGATACCGTCAGGCCCGGTGTAATCCATTACTTCGGCGGCTCAATTAGTTTAGAGAGCCGCTTAATTTCTTGTGCCATGGCCAAGAAGCGCGCCGCCCAGCCTGGTATCGGCGTTATGCCATTCATCCAGCGACTCGGCGTATTCTTGTCGACGTCGGCCATGCGGCAAAAATCAGACTGCTTCCAGCCCAGCGCTTTCAGTGCGGCTTCAAATTCTTCCGGCGTCATAACTTCCCTTCGTGTGCGCGTGAGTCAATGACTAAAATATAGCATGATTTACCTTAAAGAGTACAAATATATTATTTTCGTACTCAATTTAACATAACGCCGCTTATGCGAACATGAGGAGGGTGGATAAGTTTTTGTACTCAATAAGGGAAACCGCACCAGCAAACACTTTGCGGGGATTGGGTGACTTGCTCAAGAAATAGGCAGCGCAAATAAACGCGAATTTGCCGATCGGCACGTGAGTTATCCACAGGGGTGAAATGCATCATGCCGCGGTTACGGCTCTCAACGCGTGCGCGCCTGGCACGAAGTCGATTCCGGCCTGTTCCAGCATCCACGATTCAATCTTGACGTGCCACAAGCGCAGCAAGTCGAGCGGGCGAAAAATGTAATTTGTCTCACGTACCCCCTGCGGTTGGTGTCCCTGAATCTGCGCGGCGATACCGCCGGGAGTTTCTATCCATTCGGACAAGGTCGCAAAGCTCCGGCGCAGTCCATGTAGCGACACGTCCAAGCCCGCCACGGTACATGCTTTGCGGTGCGCTATGCTCGGCTCGGTCAGGTGGCCCGACGCAGCGGTGGGGCTGCTAAACACCCACTCGCTACGGCGCGGCAACGCGGCCAACAGCTCCGCCACATAAGGGGTCAGGGGCACCATGCGGAAATCTTCTACCTTGTCGTCCAGCCGAAGGTGCTTCCACCGAAAATCCACGTCCTCCCATTTCAGCTTGGCAAGTTCTTCGCGGCGCGCGCCGGTCAGGAGCAGACCTTGAAGATACGCGCTGACGACAGGGTTCCCAATTTGGCGCACGGCGGCAAACCAGGCTGGCAGCTGCTCGCGTCCCAACACGTCGTATTTTTTTACCTTGGGCTTTCCTAAGCTTTCGCGGGCCCTCTTGCTTTGCGCGGCATTTGCCTTGCTGATGCCGGCATAATCCTTATGGGTGGCGCACCAGAACAAGCACGCCTTCAAAAGTCGCAAGGCAAGGCGCGCGCGTGTCGGCCGGGATTTGGCTTCCACCTTGGCCCATGCTTCTATGCGCTCCATGGTCAGGTCCACCAGCCGCACCCCAGCCAAGGATGCAAGCGGACCTGGATCGGTTAGCTTCGGGCTTCGTGTGCGTTGCGTTCCACCGGGTTGGATGATGCGAATGTGGTCGCGGTGATGAAGCTCGGACCATTGCGGCGCACGGTCAGCGACATATTCGGGCCACACATCGCCCAGCGTGATCGATTCGCGGACTTGCCTGGCTTGCATCGCGGTCTTTTCGGCTTGCTTGGCGTCCCGCGCGTCTTGCTTCGCGGCTAGTCCGTCTGCCTTAACTTGGCGCGGGTCGTGGCCTTCATCAATAAGTGTTTTTAGGCGCCGAGCTTCCTGTCGTGCGCCCTTGCCGGTGGGCTTGCCTTTTCCATCCGTTGGGGCCTCCATCGGCCATGTGTCCGGATCGCCAATGGTTATCCGTATCGCCTGCCCCTTCAGCTTGGCTTGGAATATGTAGGACTTGGCACCCTTGGCGGTCACACGAAGTCCCAATCCGGGTGCGTCCTTGTCCCATAGGAAGGATTGACTTTTGCCAGGTTCGCACAGGAAGTCTGCGACCCGCCCAGCAGTGAATTTTATCTTTGCCATCGCCTAATGCCGTCCCATGTAACCGCTGTGTAACCCAATTTCGAGTATAGCGATCAACTTGAATCAATGCAACACAAGCGCCAGATCATGCTAAGTCATTGATTTTTATATGACATCACTGTTTTCATGCATATCAATCAACAGCGATAAATGGCATTATGCAAGGATTGAAAATCCTTGTGTCGGTGGTTCGATTCCGCCCCGGGCCACCAAGAAAATAAAGGGTTAGCGCCGTCACAAGCACTAACCCTTTTTCTATTCTCGCTGCTGGTACGTCGAATCTTCCCGGGCTCTATGACGAAACGCCCGCGTCCATTGCGATGAGGATTCGTCACGTAAATTGGTGCCGGTATATTTCCCGACCGCCGGCGCCGGTAGAAGGCCAGTTGTGGCGCTTGCTTAGTGCAGGCGATCATCATAGCGAGCGGATATTACCGGGCTTTGACATTCCGCCATCTATCTTCAGATTTCAACAACCATCCGCAACGGCGGAGGACGCGATGGCGGGACGACACAAAAAAACCCGCGATCTTTGTAAGATGCGGGTTTTCCCTTGTCTCCTCACCTCTTCAGAGATGGATTTTTATGCTGCCGGTGCATTCTGCACGATAACGCTCAAATCTCCAATAGCAAAAAAAGCCCGCCTGCCTTGCGGCGGCGGGCTAAGTCCAACCCTTTGGAGGGTGGAGGAGACGAATTAATTATACCGCACCGCACAAAATATTGCTGCTCGTCAAATGTGTTCGCGTCGACGCAGACCATTCCGGTGCGAGGTGGACGGCGGCGCTTGAAGCCAGCGCTCCTGCTTCGCCGGCTTCGTCAAGGCAGGACGCGAGGCTTCCCCACAGAGCGCTCAGCGAGCGCAATCGCACCCTCCAAGAAAAAGCCCGCGAACCTTGCGGCTACGGGCAAAATCCACTTTTTGGGGAAGTGGAGGAGACATGCTTACTATAACCAGCGCTATATTGCAGCGCAATACGCAGAAATACGGAGACGGAGTCGGCCCTGCCGGATCGCCATGCAGGAAAGCAGAGCGGTGCGATCTGACCCGAATCAACCCGGCCGCACAGCGGTTTCCCTCGCAGCAGCTCGCACCCCGAGATAGCCTTTGAATGCTGCGATCACAAGCGGCACCGCGCCGAACAGGATAAACACCAAGTCACCGGGCAGCCGCAGCCATTCGATCAAGTGCGAGCGCTCGCTGCCAATATAGTCCAGGCCGCGCGCGTGCCAGTATCCGTGATGGACTACGTCCCAGACTTGCAATACCCCGCTGGGAAACAGGCTGAACGCCACCATCATCGCCAGGCCGATGTTGATCCCCCAGAACGCGACCTTGACGTATTTCTCGATACCGGCCCAGCGCGCGTCGTCGCTGGTCTGGCGCAGCACGAAGACCATCAGCGCAATGGCCAGCATGCCGAACACGCCCATCAGCGCCGCATGGCCGTGGTTCGGCGTCAACTGGGTGCCGGTCTCGTAATAGCTGACGATCGGCAGGTTAATCAGGAATCCGAAAATACCCGCCCCCACGAAGTTCCAGAAACCTACCGCCATCAGGAAGTAGAAGGTCCACTTGTGCGGGATGGCGATCGCCTTGCCGCATACATCGCAGTCGCCGCGCGTGGTGCGAATGAAGTCCCACGCATCGAGCGTCAGCAGGGTCAGCGGGACCACCTCAAGCACCGAGAACAGCGCCGACAGCGCCATGTTGACGTTGGTTTGACCGGTGAAATACCAATGGTGGCCGGTGCCCATCAGCCCGCCGAGGAAGTACAGGATGGCGTCGAGATAGATGACCCGCAGTGCGACGTTGCGGCGCGTCAGGCCGAGTTGATAGAAGGTCAGCGCGACCACCGTCGTGACGAAGAATTCAAAGAATCCTTCCACCCACAAGTGGATGATCCAGAAGCGCCACATATCGACGACCGTGAAATTGGTCTTGGCGCCAAAAAACAGGGCCGGGATATAGAAAACCGGAATCGCCAGCGCGGCCAGCAGGAACATCCTGACGATCGGTTTCGCCGCCGGATCGGCCAGCGTACGCGGCCTTACCAGCAGCCACAGCAGGACAAACCATGCGGACAATCCGACCACCAGCAAGTACTGCCACAGTCGACCGAGCTCGAGGTACTCCCAGCCCTGATTGCCGAGCCAGAACCACCAACTTCCGAGCAACTGCGCAATGCCGAGCCACTCGCCCAGCAGACTGCCGGCGATCACCACCGCAAAGGCGGCAAACAAACCATGCACGCAGGCGGCGAACCAGCGTGGCTCGTCGGTCCGCAGCGAACGGCCGAGGAATAGCGCCGCGGCGACATAGGCGGTGGCGATCCAGAAGATCGCCGTCTGCAGATGCCAGGTGCGCAGCAGGTTGCTCGGGAAAATGCGTTCCAGATCGAAACCGTAAAAGCTGCCGGGATCGGCGCGGAAATGGGCAGTGGCGCCGCCCACCAGCGCTTGTACCAGCAGTAATAGCGCGACCACCACGAAGAATTTCACCAGTGCGTTTTGGCCGGGGCTCGATTGCCCCGGCAGCAGGTGCGGGTGGACGTGATGACCGCGCGAGACCCAGCCCAGGAAATCGAACTTCCCGAACGCCAGCAGCACCGATGCGATGCCGGCCAGCAGCACGATCAGGCTCAATGCACTCCAGAAGAGCGCGCCCGGCGTCGGCACATTGCCGACGCTCGGGTCATACGGAAAATTATTGGTGTACGAATAGTCTTCGCCGGGACGCGCCGCCACCGAGGCCCACGCCGCCCACGTGACGAAGGCGGTGAACTGACGCAGTTCGGCCGGGTCGGTGATCAGGTCGCGCTTCAGGCCGCCATTGCGCGCCGGTTCGTGAAAGTAGTCGGTCCAGTAATTAATTTGCTGGCGAAACGCCGCCGTTTGCGGCGCCATGAATTGCAGCGTGCCGGTCGCCGCGTCGTAGCGGTTGGTCTTGAGCGCCACCGTCGTTTCGGCATGCACCGCCGCCTGCTGGGATCGGGTCAGCGCGGCCATCGGCTGGCGATACAGTTGCTGCGCAATCCCCTCGGCGGTATCCTCGCCCATCCGATGCAGCGCCGCCGCCGAGTAGTCCGGCCCCAGATAGGCACCGTGGCCCCAGATGCTGCCGTTGTCCATCAAGCCGTACTTCAGAAATATCGCCTGGCCGTCGCTGATGTCGTCACCGCTGAACAAGGCGGCGCCCTGCGCGTCGACCACCTGCGCCGGGATCGGCGGCGCGTTACGGTAGGACAGCATCGAAATCGTGATCAGGCCGGAAAAGCCGATCAGCATGACGATCAGTATGGCGCGAATCCACCATGGGGAAAGCGGTCCGTCGTCTTCGGTCAACGGTTGTGCGGCGTCGGTCATTGATTCACCCGTGGATTATCATTCGTTGAATTGCGGACCAATGGACCGGCGCCGGTTTCAGGGGTGCCGTGCAATTGAGGGCAGGCAGATCAAAGCGAGTCTTGTTCCATCATCGGCCCACGCTTGCCGGTGGCGCGGGATGGAGCGAGACTGTGGGACATCCTTCTGTTATACGGGCACGCACGACATGCCGCCCGCGGTTATGCGCGCTTTTTCCATGCTGTCGCTCGCAGCGTCGGGCGTGGCGACGCACGCGCCCAGCTCGTCGTCGGCGCTGCAGGCAATGTACGCGCCAAGGGGGGACCTGTCTGTGCGCTAACGCACTCTGTGCAGTCTAGCCCGAGATGACTATTTTTCAAGTGTGAAGAATTTCGTTACGAGACCTCAAGTGGCTTGCGCAAAATTATTAATAGTACTAGACTGGTACTGTATTAAAATATTCGGCAAATTGAATTACATGCGAAGGACGCGTTCATGTCGGACATCATCGATACCTGGCGCAGGGACCACATAAATTTTTCACGGCTACTCGATCTTCTCGAGGCGCAGATCGGCCTTTATCTGGAAGGTCAATCGCCAAGATACGATCTGATGCTCGACATCCTCTATTACATGACCCGTTATCCGGATATCTTCCATCATCCGAAAGAAGACCTGGCCTCGCTTAGAGCCAGGGAACTCGATCCCGGTGCAGGCGTCGTCGTCGGCGAATTGATGCGGCAGCATGTGGTCCTGCGGGACAGTGGCGCGAAACTGCTTGAGCAACTGCAGGGAATCGTCGATGGGGCGATGCTGAAACGTGAAAGCGTGAAGGAGCCGGCGGGAACCTATATCGCGTACTTTCGCGGCCATATGCGGAAAGAGGAATCGGAGATTTTCCCGCTGCTGCAAACGCTGCTAAGCGAGGCAGACTGGGCTGCCATCGAGAAGGCGGCGCCATTCGAACAGGACCCGCTATTCGGTGACGGTTCGCTCGAAAAGCGCTATGAGAGTCTGCATCGACAGATAGTCCGCGAATTGGAGAACGCAGGCGCCACATGAGCGGAGGATATCGAAAATGAACGAAGCGGCACGCATTGCGTTTCTGGTCGATCGTGACGGTACTGCGGCGGCGAACGAGTGGGTCCGGCGCACCCTGCGCATCTACCGTTCGAGCGTGCTCAATCGCGCGCATTTCGCCAGTTCGCGCGAATACCGGCGCGGATTTATCGAGTCCTACCTGAGCTTCAAGCGCTGGCTCGCGCAATAGGAACCGGCGAGCGGCAGGTGCCGGCCCGATAGCCGTGAGCCTGGCCCGTTTCACCGGACGCGGCTTTTTTTACTTTTATAAACACACTGGAAAGAAAATCATGAAATCGGAAACGCTGAGACTACTGGGAACAACACTGGACGAAACAACCGCTACCAACGTTGCGCGGGTACTGAATCACGTCAAAGGCGTCAGCAAAGTCGCGATTGCCACGGCAAGCGGAAGCGTCAATATCGACTTCGACGAAGATGTCACTTCGACGCAAGAACTGCGCACGACGCTGCAGCAGGAAGGCTTCAGCGTGAAGGAGCCGGTGCACGGGGAAGATGGGATTTGTTGCGGAAGCTGCGGCAGCTGAGCCAGCCAGTCTGCCCGCGCGAACAAGACAGCCTCGGGGCGTCGGCCTGCGCGAAAATCGACCGGACCGGTCATTGCCGGGTCAAAGCGAATCCTTCACCATCATCAGGCGGATTTGCTCGATCGCGCGCGATGGCGCGAGACCCTTGGGACAGACTTCGGTGCAGTTCATGATCGTGCGGCAGCGGTATAGCCGGTAGACATCGTTCAGGTCGTCGAGGCGCTCCTGCGTGGCCGTGTCCCGGCTGTCGACAATGAAGCGGTCCGCCTGCAGCAGGCCGGCTGGGCCGACGAACTTGTCGGGATTCCACCATGACGACGGGCATTGGCTGGTACAGCACGCGCACAGGATGCATTCGTACAAGCCATTGAGCTTGTCGCGCTGTTCCGGCGACTGCAGGCGCTCCTTTTCCGGCGGCGGCTCGTCGTTGATCAG
>DHXL01000380.1:27499-27659 GCA_002415335.1 Oxalobacteraceae bacterium UBA5157 | reverse complement strand
GATGCACATCCGAAGCTGCACCTGCGACGCGCAACAGGGATTGGTTTAAGATGGTCGCCTAAGTTTTATTCCCGTCACGGTAAATGGACATCATCATGCTCGATAACGCTGCACTCGAAATCCTGTTTCACCAGGCACGCTCGCACAACGGCTGGCTCGA
>DHXL01000380.1:26948-27177 GCA_002415335.1 Oxalobacteraceae bacterium UBA5157 | reverse complement strand
GCCAATTGTTCGCCGGCCCGGATCGTATTCGTTCGATCTGCTGAAGCGAAGGACAAGCTGGTGGCGTGCATGGCGCCGGGAAACGTCCAGAAAACCAAGACCTCACCGGTGGTCGCGGTCATTGGGATGGACATGGAATTTTATGAGAAGTTGCCCCAGTTATTTCCGCATGCCGATGCAAAGTCCTGGTTCGCCGGGAATCAGGACTTGATCGACACCACCGCGTTCC
>DHXL01000380.1:22857-26755 GCA_002415335.1 Oxalobacteraceae bacterium UBA5157 | reverse complement strand
ATCGACACCACCGCGTTCCGCAATTCGTCCCTGCAAGGCGGTTATCTCATCATGGCGGCGCGCGCGCTGGGACTCGATTGCGGGCCAATGTCGGGCTTCGACGCGGATAAAGTCAATGCGGCATTCTTTGCCGGCACCAGCGTGAGGGTGAACTTCGTTTGCGGGCTAGGCTATGGTGATCCGAGCAAGGTGTTCGGGCGTTCGCCCCGCCTGTCGTTTGATGAGACGTGCCGAGTGGCCTAGCCGCGCGAACCTGCTGGCGGCGGACGGGCGACCGGGCGCGTCAGCAGGAGCTCGTCAGATTCCTTTTTGTGGCAGCGGCGTCTTCATCTTGTACTCGCATAAATCCGCGATCATACAATTCCAGCATAGCGGAGTGCGCGCGATGCAGGTGTAGCGTCCGTGCAGGATCAGCCAATGATGCGCGTCGTGCAGGAACTCCTGCGGCACCGCCTTGAGCAACTTCTGTTCTACCGCTTCGACGTTCTTGCCGGGCGCGATGCCGGTACGATTGGCGACTCGGAAGATGTGCGTGTCGACCGCGATCGTCGATTGACCGAATGCGGTATTGAGCACGACGTTGGCGGTCTTGCGGCCGACGCCCGGCAACGCCTGCAATTCTTCGCGCGTGCGCGGCACTTGGCCGCCGTGTGCGGCCAGCAGGATGCGGCAGGTTTCGATGATGTTCTTGGCCTTGGTGCGATACAGGCCGATGCTTTGAATGAAGGGGATCAGGCCTTCGACCTGCAGCGAATAGATCGCGGCTGGCGTATTCGTGACCGGGTAGAGCTTGCGTGTCGCCTTATTCACCGAGACATCGGTCGCCTGCGCCGACAGGATGACGGCGATCAGCAATTCGAACGGGGTGGTGTACTCGAGCTCGGTGGTCGGATGGGGATTGGCATGGCGAAAGCGCATGAAAATTTCTCGCCGTTTTTCTGCATTCATGTCTTGTCCTTCGGTGCGGCAGCTTCTTTCATCACGCGGGCACGCTCGATCGCGGCCTGGATGATGGCTTTTTTTCGTGCTTGTTCCGCTCTTGCTTCGGGCGTCAATGTCGATTCGGCTTCTACCGCATTCAGTTTCGCGGCAGCCTTGGCGGCGAGGCGCGCATCGTTTTCCTGCTTTTCACGGTGCAAGCGAAAATTCCGGAAATCATGCCTTGCCCGCGCCGCGTCCGCTTGCCGCTGCGACCACGCGGCCCAGCCTGTCTTCCCGGGAGTGGCGTCGACCATCGCGATGCAGTCGACCGGGCAGGGCGCGACGCACAGATCACAGCCGGTACACAGATCCGGCAAGATGGTGTGCATCTGCTTGGCGGCGCCGAGGATCGCGTCGACCGGGCAGGCCTGGATGCACAGCGTGCAGCCGATGCACAAGGATTCGTCGATCACGGCGACCGGGCGCGGGCGCTCGATGCCATTGAGCGGATTGATTGGGATCACCGGCCTGCCGAGCAGATTCGCGAGCCTTGCGACGCCTTCGATGCCGCCCGGGGGACATTGGTTGTAGCTGGCTTTGCCGTCGGCGATGGCCTGCGCGTACGGTCGGCATGCGGGATAGCCGCACTTGGTACATTGCGTTTGGGGCAGCAAGTCTTCCAGCTGGTCTGCCAGTGATTTTGGTGTGAATGAGGGCACGGCGGGCTTCGGTAGGGTAAAGCCAGATTATCGGAGCAATCGGTCGATCCGACAATCCCGCAACGCCGCTGACCCGCTGCCGGCCGATGCCGTTTTATGTGATAAAAGCCGGTCGCCTCACGGCGAACGGCTTTCTGCTGATGCGTAAAAAATCAGGCGTGGTTCTTGATGAACTCACCGATTCTGGGGCAAATCGTTTCGCGCCAGCGGCGGCCCGAAAATATACCGTAATGGCCACAACCGGGCGCCACGAAATCCTGCTTCATCGCTTTCGGAATCCCGCTGCACAAGTCGTGTGCCGCCTGGGTTTGGCCCGCACCGGAAATGTCATCGAGCTCGCCTTCGACGGTAAACAGCGCGATATTCTTGATGTCTTGCGGGCGTACCAGCTTGCCGCCGACTTCCCACGTACCCATCGGCAGGCTGAACTCCTGGAACACGGTCTTGATAGTCTCAAGATAGTACTCGGCCGGCATGTCGAGTACCGCATTGTAGTCGTCATAGAATTTGCGATGCTCTTCGGCCGACTCGTTGTCGCCGGTGCGCAGATGCATGTAGAAATCCCAGTGGCTTTGCGCATGGCGGCCCGGATTCATCGCGACGAAGCCGGCGTGTTGCAGAAAGCCCGGATAGACCTTGCGCGAAAAGCCCGGATAATTTGGCGGGACGCTGTAGATCACCTTGTTTTCGAACCATGAGAACGGCTTCTCGGTCGCCAGATCGTTGACCTGCGTCGGCGAGCGGCGCGGATCGATCGGGCCACCCATCATGGTCATGGTTTTCGGCAATTTTGGATCTTTGGCGGTCGCCATCAGCGAAATCGCGGCCAGCACGGGCACGGTCGGCTGGCAGACGGAAATCACGTGCAGATCGGGACCCAGCTTGCGGATGAAATCCTGCACATAATAAATATAGTCGTGCAGATGGAACGCGCCTTCCTCGATCGGCACCATGCGCGCATCGGCCCAGTCGGTGATGTACACGTCGTGCTCGGGCAATAGGCTACGCACGGTATCGCGCAGCAGGGTTGCGTGATGGCCCGACAGCGGCGCCACCAGTAACACCGTCGGCTGCTTCAAGGCCGCGAACTCCTTGTTACTCATATCTTTCTTGAAGTGAAGCAAGGTGCAGAACGATTTCTTCTCGGTGATTTCTTCGATAATCGGTACTGTTTTGCCGGCAACCGAAACGGTTCCGATTGCAAATTCCGGTTTTTCGTAATCCTTGCCGAGGCGATACATCAGCTCGTATCCGGCCGCAATCCGTTGCGCGAAAGGCGTGTGCGCGAGAGGGGAAACAGGGTTCGTAAACAGCTTGGAAGAGGCTTCGGCCCACTGTATCAGCGGGTTCATGAAGCTGCGGTTCAATTCGTGAAATTGGTAAAGCATGGTGGCCTCTTCAAGTCGTACCGTCATCGCTGCATTGTTGAATGTACACATTCTGCTGCAATACAGTAGACAATTTGATCAAATATTTCCGGAAATCGTTCATTTCTGTGTTGCTATTCCAGTCAATTTCGGCACATAGAATTTGAACGCGATCAAAAGTTAACCTAAGAAATCATTTGATACCGTTCAACATACCACAAAAAGCCGATGGCGGAAGTCCGATTTCCCCGTCCGTATTATTTGCCCTACACGCTAGATGTAGGCAAATTCGTAAGAAAAAATCAACAACTAGTGTTTTTCCGCTCTCTGATTCATATACTCTCAACGCGCCCAAGGGAGTCTCGGCCTACAGGAATATTTTCCCTGGCGTAATATATTAAGTTACGGAACATCCCGGGATTTCTTCAGTCGCCGCAACGCAGTTTTACCCTTATGCACCTGTCCACTTCGCGATAAACGGCCGTCGTTCCCATTGCGCCGCACCAGAAGATGACTGATCGAACCTTGAAGGGGAGCCGGAAATGAGGTTCCTATACTGGCAGTCTGCGCCACCTTCGACATTTTATCGGTGCGCTTGCGTACGCAAGCGTGTCCATTCGACTGGCGACGGCGTGTTGCCTCGCGGATGCATTATAATGCATTGATCTAAACATACAAGTTATATGCATGTTTAATCGACCGTTTCGCGGAGGCGGATTTGCGCCGACGTTCGGATCGATCGTCGGCGGCTGGCAGGCATTGCGCGTGGGGGAGAAGCACTGACGATCGCTCATCGAAGGCCTGGCTTTCGGCGCGGGCATCTTGTGCGGCTAGTCGGGCAGTGGCGTACTGCAGATGGATTTTGCTGTCCGGGAAGCCGATTGGCATCGC
>DHXL01000380.1:21618-22652 GCA_002415335.1 Oxalobacteraceae bacterium UBA5157 | reverse complement strand
TTACTCCTTGAGATGCTGTTTTTTGTCTTTGACGTCTTTCCATTCATCCGCGTCGGGCAGCGGACTCTTGGTCTTGGTAATCGACGGCCATTTTCGCGAAAGAGTGACATTCAGTTTGATGAATTCCTGCTGATCGGCCGGTACATCTTCTTCGGCGAAGATCGCATTGACCGGGCATTCGGCCACGCAGACCGCGCAATCGATACATTCATCCGGATCGATCGACAGGAAATTCGGGCCTTCGCGAAAGCAATCCACCGGGCACACATCAACGCAGTCGGTGTAACGGCAGCGAATGCAGGATTCGGTCACAACGTGGGTCATAACAGTCCAATCTGTAATTTTTCAAAACTAATTTGGGGCCTGACCGGATTTGATGGCAATATTAAGAAATTGGTCCAAAACTGACTATCCGGCTGCAAGGTCTTGTATTTTAAGGCAAATCAAGCCTTCTAACAAACCGAGCTTATACAAATTACGAATAAGCAAATACAAAGGTTTTGTCGGCGAGATCGCGGAATTCGAAAAACCCGCGCCGACCGAGTCTGCGTCGCTGCCATCCCCCGGAACGTCCCATGAAAAGAAGATTCACTTGGATTGTGGTCCTCGCCGGTGCGCTGGTCGCGCAGCACGCGGCGGCGCAGGGTATCCGCGTCATCAAGATCGGCGACATCAATAGCTATTCGGCCGCCCCCGAATCCGCCCAGCCTTACCGCAACGGCTGGCAACTGGCAGTCGAACAGATCAACGGCGGCGGCGGCATCAACGGGCATCCGCTGCAAGTGATCTCGCGCGACGACGGCGGCGTACAGGGGCAGGCAGCCCACTAGGCGCAGGCGCTGATTACGCAGGATAAGGTCGATGTGTTAACCGGCACCTATCGCTCGGACATCGGTTTGGCGGTCGCTGCCGTCGCCGCGCGCAATGGCAAGCTCTTCGTTGCGGCGGAACCGCTGACGGATGCGATCACCTGGGACAAGGGCAATCGTTATACGTTTCGCCTGCGGCCCTCGACCTACATGCAGGCGGCGATG
>DHXL01000380.1:13784-21384 GCA_002415335.1 Oxalobacteraceae bacterium UBA5157 | reverse complement strand
GGCCAGAGCGCCGTCGCCAGCTTCAAGCTGTTGTTGAAGGCCACGCGGCCAGACGTCGAATTCGTCGGCGAGGAATGGCCCGCGTTGGGCAAAATCGACGCGGCCAAGAGCGTGCAAGCGCTGGTGCAGGCAAAACCGGATGCGATCTTCAATGCGACCTTCGGCGTCGACTTGCTGAAATTCGTGCGCGAGGGGCGGCGCCGGGGATTGTTCTCCAATACCACGGTGGTATCGATGCTCGGCGGGGAACCCGAGACTCTCGCCATGCTAAAGGAGGAAACGCCCAAGGGCTGGATCGTCACCGGCTACCCGTCGGAGCAAGTCGATACGGCCGAACACAATAAATTTGTCGCCGCTTACCGGAAGAAGTTCAACGATTATCCACGCACCGGCTCGGTAGTCGGCTATGCGGTAATCATGGCGATTGCGGAAGGGATCAAAAAGGCAGAGTCGACCGATTCGGAAAAATTGATCAAGGCAATGCGCGGCCTGCACTTTGCCACGCCGATGGGACCGGCGATGTTTCGCGCGATCGATCAGCAGTCGACGATGGGCGCCTATGTCGGCACGCTCGACGTGAAGGATGGCAAGGGTGTGATGAGCAACTGGCACTATGCGGACGGCGAGAACTATTTACCCGACGACGCCTATGTCAGGACACGCCGTCCGGCTTCGGCCATGAAGTAGATTATCCGCATTCGATGTTCAAACGAAATCGCATCGCCGATGGCCTAGCCACCATCGCCTTACACCAGCGGCCGGCAATGCCATTGTCGGCCGCCTCGCCTTACGTGTTGCTGCGGGTATATTTCGTGCAGCGGAACGCGCTAGAATACGAGCACTTTTTCGAAACACGTCAATAATAGGGAGCAGCATTTGCGACAGTCCGCCTCCAAATGGAGCCTTCTTGCATTGCTGATCGCGCAGCTTTCGTTTCCCTGTTCCGCGTCTGCAGCGGCGATGTCGAATGCAGGCGATCTTCCCGGCCCGATGATCGATGGCATTCCTGTCGAATTCATTCTGTTCGCGGTTGTACTTTTTTTCATCGCGTTTGTTCACGTCAATACGATGGCAACGGCGCTGACCGGTGCAGCGGTGATCTCTATTTACAAGATCGCGTTTTCACGGTTTGCGCAAGGCCCTGGATTCGACGGCCTTCTGAGCCATTTCACGCATGAGTGGGTGATGCTGGCCAATTTGCTTGCGCTTCTGCTGGGATTTGCGTTGCTGGCCAAGCACTTCGAGAAGAGCGAAGTGCCTGCGGTCCTGCCGAATTACATGCCGGATGACTGGAAGGGCGGGTTGGTCCTGCTGCTGGCTGTGTTCGTGATATCGAGTTTTCTGGACAATATTGCTGCGGCGATGATCGGCGGTGCGGTCGCGCACACGGTATTTCGTGGCAAGGTGCATATCGGTTATCTCGCCTCCATCGTGGCGGCCTCGAATGCCGGCGGCGCGGGCAGCGTGGTGGGTGACACCACGACCACCATGATGTGGATCGCCGGCGTCGCTCCCGTCGAGGTTTTTCACGCGTATGTCGCGGCCGGATTGGCACTATTCATTACCGCCATTCCGGCATCGTTCCAGCAGCACGCCTATTCGCCGATCACCAAGGATGCGCCAAAAGGGGTTGAGATAGACTGGAAGCGCGTGGCGATCGTGGCCTTCATACTGACGCTGGCGATCGCGACCAATGTGACGATGAATGTCAAATTCAACGCGTGGGCTGGCGTGTTTCCATTTCTAGGACTGGCAGTCTGGGTCGCCATCGTGCTGACCGCGCCGCTGCGGCGACCGGACTGGGAGGAATTGCCCGGCGCATTGCGCGGCTCGATCTTCCTGTTATCGCTGGTCTGGTGCGCGTCGATGATGCCGGTTGAAAAACTGCCGGCCGCGTCGTGGGGCAGCGCCTTGTCAATCGGCTTCGTGTCCGCAGTCTTCGACAATATTCCATTGACCGCGCTTGCGTTGAAACAAGGCGGATTTGACTGGGGCTTCCTGGCGTATGCCGTTGGCTTCGGCGGCTCGATGATCTGGTTCGGATCTTCCGCGGGCGTGGCGCTGTCGAACATGTATCCGGAAGCGAAATCGGCCAGAAATTGGCTGAGGCACGGCTGGCATGTCGTGCTCGCCTATGTGGTCGGGTTTGCTGCAATGCTGTTTCTGATCGGTTGGCATCCTGGATCGCGGCTTCGCGGCGCGATGCACTTGCCTGTCGAGGCCACAAGCGTATCGCCGGCTTTGCCCGGCAATCGCGTATTACTGAAAAGTGCTGTCGACGATGTCCGTCAGGCGCAATAAAGGAGTAGAAAAATGCGGCAAAGAATATTGGTGGCACGTGCGGTATTCCCAGCGCTGATTGATCGGCTCGCGAGCCGGTTCGAGGTCGAATCGAATCAAGCGGATCGCATATTTTCCGCCGACGAATTGGTCGAAAAAATGCGCGACAAGGACGCGCTGCTGACGACCGCCAGCGAGCGTATTTCCGCGCGTGAAATGAGCGCGAGCCCGCAGCTCAAGGCCATTTGCAACATCGCTGTCGGGTACAACAATATTGATGTGGATGCCGCTACGCACGCCGGCATCATGGTAACCAACACGCCCGATGTGCTGAACGAAACGACGGCAGACTTTGCCTGGGCTCTGTTGATGGCCACTGCGCGCCGCGTGACCGAGTCGGAGCGCTGGCTGCGCGCCGGGAACTGGCAAAAGTGGCGTTACGATGCGTTTCTGGGCGCTGATGTGCACGGATCAACGCTGGGCATCATCGGCATGGGCCGTATCGGACAGGCGATTGCTCGCCGCTCTCTCGGGTTCAACATGCGTGTGATCTACCATAATCGCTCCCGCTTGTCGGCACAACGCGAGCATGAGGCGAACCAAGCGCGGTATGTCGACCGGGACGCCCTGTTACGCACGGCCGACCATGTCGTCCTGGCGCTGCCGTACTCAACGGAATCACACCATACGATCGGCGCGGCCGAACTGGCGCAGATGAAACCGAGCGCCACGCTGGTCAATATCGCACGCGGCGGCATAGTCGACGATGTTGCGCTGATTGCCGCGCTGCGCGACAATCGCCTCGCGGCGGCGGGTCTGGACGTGTTTGAAAATGAGCCGGCCCTGCATCCCGATTTTTTGCGTCTGTCGAACGTGGTACTGACGCCGCATATCGCCAGCGCGAGCGAGCCGACGCGGCGTGCGATGGCCGATTGCGCGGCAGACAACCTGATTGCCGCGTTGACCGGCGTCACTCCTCCCAATCTATTGAACCCTGAAGTCAAGCGAAAGAAATAAGGCATGGCCGATATCAGCATCACGCAAAAACACAAGCTGTCGCACAAGAAAGCCAAGGCCGCTGCAAAGAAGGTGGCCGACAAGATGGCCGAAGAGTATGACCTGGAGTCTGCCTGGGAAGGCGACGTGCTGGTTTTCAAGCGCAGCGGCGTGTCCGGTACGCTGGAAGTACACGCCACCGAAGCCAGGCTTGAAATCACACTGGGCTTCCTGTTCAAGGCCTTCGCTTCGAAGATCGAAGTGCAGGTACACAAGAACATGCAAAAGATATTTGCCGGTAAGCCCTGAGCACGGTCGCGCAGCGGGGAGATCGACGCGCAGACCGGCCTTCTCGCTGCGCGCGCTTCCGAATCTCGGTGATGGAGATGCCGCCGGCGGCAGCAACCGGATGAAACGCGCCGATCAGCCCTTCAGTTCCTCGATCAAATCAATGTACTGCTGCATCGCGTCTTCTTTCGACGTGCCTTTGAGGGCATCCCACGCGTCCCATTTGGCGCGCCCGACCATATCCGTGAAACCGGGACGCTTGCCCTCGGCGTCGCCGCTAGTGGCTTGCTTGAACAGGGCATAGATTTTCAGCAGCGTCATGTTGTCCGGACGCTCGGACAGATTCTTCGAGTCGGTCTGGGCTTGTTCGAATTGGGTTTGCAGTGTCATGGTGCTCTCCGGGTGGATGAAATGAGGATGCTGTGATAGTGTTTGTGTTGCCAAACATAACATACAATATTCGGCCGTAAAAGCGCTGATCCTAGAGGAGCCGTTCAATGTTGTCCCCCAGCCTATCGCCGTTTCGCCGCGAGAAAATGTCCACTGTCGATACCGCCTGGCTCAGGATGGATTCGGCCGGCAACCTGATGATGATCGTCAGCGTGCTGATGTTCGACCAGCCGCTGGACGAGCAGCGCTTTCGGCAAACGATGGTCAACCGCCTCTTGCCATATAGCCGGTTCCGCAGCCGCGTCGCGCAAGACGTCACCGGCGCTTGGTGGCAGGAACAGGCGGTTGATCTCGACGACCACATCATCCACAGCAAATTGAAATCGGCCAAGCCCGACAACAAGGCCGAGTTGGAGCTGACGGTGAGCCGATTGTCGGCCGAAGCACTCGACCCCTCCAAGCCATTGTGGCAGATGCATCTGATCGACAATTGCATCGGCGCCGACGGCAGGAGGCGGCAAGCGGTGATTGTCCGGATCCACCACTGCATCGCCGACGGCATCGCGCTGGTCGGCGTCCTCTTGTCGATGTTCGATCATACGTCCGAGACGAGGCCGCATGAGCCTTCGCCGCAGCAGGTCGAAGCGGCGGAAGAAAATCCGTGGCTGCAGCTCATGCACCCGGTCACGAAAACCACGATCACCGCAATCAACATGTCGACCACGATGATGACCAAGTCGTTGTGGATGCTGGCCGATTCGAGCAAGCTGATGCAGCGCTTTACCGGGATGGGGCAGATGACGACGCAGCTCGCGCAGGATGCGATCAAGCTGCTGACCATGACGGAAGATTCCAGGACGCGCCTGAAAGGCAAGCCGCAGGGCAAGAAGCACGTCGCCTGGAGCGAGCCGCTGCCCTTGTCCGAGGTGAAGGCGATCGGCCACGCGCTTGGCAGTTCGATCAACGACGTGCTGATGGCGAGCGTGGCAGGCGCGATCGGCGCGTACTTGCGCGCCAAGGGCGATACTGTGCCGCACGGCACCGAGCTGCGTGCGATGGTGCCGGTCAATTTGCGCAAGGCCGGCAAGGAGCAGAAACTGGGTAACGCGTTCGGGCTGGTGCCGCTCGTGTTGCCGGTCGGGATTGAAGATCCGCTGGCGCGCCTGCATGAAGTGCGCCGCCGCATGGACGAGCTAAAGGGCGGCTATCAAGCCCTGGTCGCGATGGCCGTACTCGGCGTGTTGGGCGCCACCCCGAAACAGATGCAAAGCGAGATCCAGAATTATTTCGCGAAAAAAGCGACCGCCGTGATGAGCAATGTGCCGGGGCCGCAAGCGCCGCTTTACCTGGCCGGCAGCCAGCTCGGGCAGATTATGTTCTGGGTGCCGCAATCGGGCGATATCGGAGTGGGCGTGTCGATCCTCAGCTACAACGGCGGCGTGCAATTCGGGATTGTCACCGATGACGCGATTGCGGACGACCCGCATGAGATCATTCGGCGTTTTGAGCCCGAATTCGAAAAGCTGGTGCTCTTGGCCTTGATGTCGGAGTGGTAACCGGCGCGCGATCTGGCCGTGCGCGCTGCCTAATCGGTCGCCTTGCCGGCAATCGCGCCGCCGACATTGACGGCGCCCTTGGCGATGCTAACCGTCGTCCCGACCGCCGCCGCCCCGACGCTCACGCCGGTACTGACGACGGAGCCGGCAACCGACGCCGCGCTGGCGGCCACTGAGACCACGGCGCAGCCGCTGCCCAGCAGCGTGGCGGCGATGCAGCAGGCGAAGCAGAGGACGCGGCGCGACATGGTATGGGACCCCGCCTATACGCCGAGGAGTTCAACTTCGAAGATCAGCGTCGCACCGGGCGGAATCACGCCGCCCGCTCCGCGCGCGCCATAGCCCAATGCGGCCGGGACGATGAGCTTGCGTACGCCGCCGACTTTCATGCCTTGCACGCCTTCGTCCCATCCCTTGATCACATGGCCCGCTCCGAGCGGAAACTTAAACGGATCGCCGCGATCCCGGCTCGAATCGAATTTCTTGCCGGGGCTGCCATCCGGATTCTGGAGCCAGCCGGTGTAATGTACAGTGACCTCGGCGCCGCCCATGGCAACCGGGCCGGTGCCCAGTTTGATGTCCTGGTACTGCAAGCCGGACGCGGTCTTGACGAATGCATTTGCGGCCTTGATTGCGGCGGGCGCAGCGGCCGGTGTATCCGCGGCCTGGCAAACAGCAACCGACAGCGCGCCGGCAAGCGCGAGCGCATGGGACAACTTCATCGCGGGGCGATAGCGCATGCTCATACCCCGAGCAGCTCTACTTCAAAAATCAGCGTCGCATTCGGCGGAATTGCGCCGCCGGCACCGCGCGCACCATAACCGAGCGACGATGGGATGATCAGCTTGCGCACGCCACCGATCTTCATGCCCTGGACGCCTTCGTCCCAGCCCTTGATGACGTGGCCGGCCCCGAGCGGAAATTCGAACGGGTCGTTGCGATCCTTGCTCGAATCGAACTTGGAACCGGCGCTACCGTCCGTGTTCTGCAGCCAGCCGGTGTAATGCACCGTGACGTGCGCGCCTGCCTTGGCTTCGGCGCCAGTGCCGACGGTGATTTCTTCGTATTGCAGCCCGGAGGCGGTCATGATGGTGGACATGGGTTCTTCCTTTTTCAAAGTGTTGGGGACAGAGGACGCCTCGCCACTCTTCCCGCAAGTTCTGAAAGGGAATCGTCAACGATGCTGGGAATGGGCGAGATTGTAGCAGTAACCGCGCCGCTTCAGAGCCGCCGCCTACTCGAGCGTGGCGCGCTTCTCGTCTTCGACGCGCTTCTGCCGTCGCCGATCAAGCCACCAGGCCAGGATCGGCAGCGCCAACAATCCACCGGGCAGCACAAACAGGATCAGATAAGGGCTGAGCGCCATCAGTATCAGCAAATGCCGCCTGATGTTGCCGCGGTCTTCCGCACTCCAGCGGTAGCCGTTGCGCTGTTTCATCAGCAACGGCATCAATTCGCGCGTTTGTGTCATCTCGAGCCAGAGCCGGTCGCGTTCCCTGTGCTGCAGCGACCAGGTCCAATAAACGAGGCGCCTTATCGAGACATAAGGACGAACCAGCCCTGCGCCCACGCGTCGGAAGAGAGTCATTTTATGCAGTCAGGGGATAAGGAACGCAGCCTTTTATTTGAATATACTTTATACCGCGCGGCGCCCAAACCGCAAGCGGTGTGGCATATCGGCAACCGTGGACTTCACACGGTAAAATGCGTATTTGTCAGAAAGTCGAGTGATTGATGCGCCCCATCCTGATTGCATTCGGCCGTGCATTGTTGTCGCAACTGCACATCCGCATGCTGATGCTGACCTTGCTGCCGTTTGTCTTGTCATTGCTGATCTGGGGCGTCATCTTGTGGCTGGGATTGCAGCCGATGATCGACGCGGTGCAAGCGTATTTCGTCGAACATGGTGGCTTCCGGATTTCCGGCGAGCTGCTCGGCTGGCTCGGTCTGGGCGCGTTCAAGATGGTGATCGTGCCGATGCTCGCAATGTGGGTCTTGCTGCCGTTGATGATCTTGACGGCGCTGATATTCGTCGGACTGTGCGCGATGCCGATCATTGTCAAGCATGTTGCGGTGCGGCGTTATCCGCA
>DHXL01000380.1:0-13592 GCA_002415335.1 Oxalobacteraceae bacterium UBA5157 | reverse complement strand
TCCTCGTTCGTGGTGTTCGTGGTGCTATGGCTGATTACGATTCCATTGTCCGCCATCCCGCCGCTTGGCTTCATCATTCAACCGGCGCTATGGGGCTGGCTGACTTACCGCGTGATTGCTTACGATGCGCTGTCCGAACACGCGGATGCGCAAGAGTTGCGCGATCTGTTGCGCATCCACCGCTGGCCGTTGCTGATAATCGGCGCGATTACCGGCGCGATGGGGGCGGCGCCAACCTTGCTGTGGCTGGGCGGGGCGCTGTTCGTCGTCTTGTTTCCGGTGCTGGCCGGCGTGTCGATCTGGCTCTATGTGCTGGTCTTCATCTTCACCGGTTTGTGGTTCCAGCACTATTGCCTGGAAGCGCTGGCGAGATACCGCGCGGCCGGCTTGGGCGGCGCCCTGCACACGCAGCCGCAGCTAAAAGACATCAACTAGACGAAGAATCCATCATGGCTATCGGACTTATCATCATCGGCGACGAAATCCTGTCCGGCAAACGCGCCGACAAGCACTTCCCCAAGGTAGTCGCGGTGCTGGCGGCGCGCGGACTGCAGCTTGCATGGGCGGAATATGTCGGCGACGATCCGGCACGCATTACCGCGACGCTCAGGCGCACGCTGGCGAGCGACGACATCGTGTTTTCGTGTGGCGGCATTGGCGCCACGCCGGACGACCACACGCGCCAATGCGCTGCCGACGCGCTGGAAGTGCCGCTGGCATTGCATCAGGAAGCGATGGTCAAGATCCAGGAGCGGATGGCGGATGTCGCGCGCGAGACCGGCAAACCGGTCAACCTGAGCGCGGCCGACAATCAGCACCGCTTGAAGATGGGCGAGTTTCCGGAGGGGGCGGCGATCATCCCGAACCCGTTCAACAAGATCCCAGGATTTTCAGTTCGCAATAGCAGCGGGCGCGGCGCCCACTATTTCGTCCCGGGGTTCCCGGTGATGGCGTGGCCGATGATCGAATGGGTCCTCGATACCGCGTACTCGCACTTGTTTCACCAGGTGCCGCGGCTGGAGCAAGCCGTGCTGGTATTTGAAATCGCGGAGTCGACCTTGACGCCTCTGATGGAAAAGATCGAAGCCGAATTCCCGCTGGTAAAAGTATTCAGCTTGCCCAGCATCGGCGAGGGCGAGTTGCGGCGCCACATTGAACTGGGCGTCAAGGGGGAGCCGGGTCAGACCGCCGCTGCATTCAAGAAGATGCTGGCCGGGTTGCAGGCGCTTTCGGCGGAGTACCGCGACGCGTAGCGTACAGGCGACGGGCGCTAAGAACAAATCCGGTTGCGGCCTGCTTTCTTCGCCGCGTACAATTTCTCGTCGGCGCGGACGAACAAGGCATTCGACGATTCCCCTGGCAGGTGCAACGCGACGCCGGCGCTGATCGTGATTGCGAGGCGGCCGGCGCTGGTCTCGACCCCGCTCGTTGCCAGCCTGCTACGGATACGTTCCGCCAGCGCCAGCACCTCCTTGCTGTCGCCGTAGCGCATGAACAACGCCAGCTCCTCGCCGCCGTAGCGCACCGCCATCGCGTCGGCGCGTACCGAACTGGTGATCACGCGCCCCACTTCCTTGAGCACCGTATCACCGACCAGGTGGCCATGCTTGTCATTGACCAGCTTGAACTCATCAAGGTCGAACAGTATCAGCGCAAAGCCGGCGCCTTCGTCGCGATGATGGGCGCGCAAAGCGTTCTTTATCCAATCGTTCATGTACAGGCGCGTGTACAGGCCGGTCAGCGGATCGTGGATCGCCGCCTCCACCAGTTTGGTGCGGTAACACCAGCGCTGAACTCCGGCGATCGTGATCAGCAGCGTGGCCAGCGCAATCAGTGCCGCGATGATCGTATACGACACCACCGGTTCCCAATATTGTGACGCGTTGACGTTCAAGTACACGCGATCGCCGATTTCGCCGATCGAATAGGATTTTTGCAGGAACACCCGGTTCGGTATGTCCGCGAAGCGCACGAAGCGCATTTCATTGGTTAGCGACTCGCCAATTTGCATCGCCAGCGGCTGCAACTTGCGATCCCCGTATTGTCGGCCGGCGTGGAGCTCGCGGGCAACGGCGGCTGGCAGCGGCGCCATCGTGTGGTACATCCACTGGTCGATCGGGCTGGAAAAAATGACGCCATGTTCGTCCGCGATCATGGCGACCTCGGCCTTGTCTTTCCAATACTGTTTCAAGATGGACCGAAAAACTTCCAGCGACAGCGATACACGGACTGCGACGACACCGACGATCTTGTCCTCGATCGCGACCGGGCGCGACAGGAATAGCCCGAGCTCGTTGCTGGCCTTCCCTATCCCGACAAAGTGCCCTGTCTGACCCGAGATTGCCTGCTGAAAATACGGACGCACGCCGTAATTTTCTCCGATGATCGCCGGCAGTTTCGGCCCCACATTCGAGGCAATCGCCGTCCCGCCGGTATTCATCACGAAGATGCGGTCCGCCTGCGTGCCGCGCGCCACATCGTCGAACAGCCGCGTCAGTGACGCCGAGTTTTCCGGGCTCGGTTGTGCCAACGCCTGTTTGACCTCGGGCATGCTCGCGATGATTTCGGGCGTCAGCGAGAATTTGCCGAGTGCGTCCTGCAAATAATATTTATGCGCATTGACGCGCTCGTCGAGCGCTCTTTCGGTCTTCGCAAGCGCAAGTTGACGTCCGTGCAAATACGCGAGCCCGACCAGCGTTGTCAAAACAATCAGTAATGCCGACCCATAAACGGCCGGATGGCGAGCGAGGCTGCGCATGAAGTGATTCGATCGGGTGTTCATGGCATTGTGTGGTCCCGAAAGGTCAGCCGGCGCGCAGACGGTGCGAACCGGCCCGGAACGGATTGGAGTTGCCATGCGTCAAAAAGTTCCTGCGGCAACATCCTTCTGGCCAACGCCATTGGCAATAAACTAATGCGCTTCAATCAGACGGTTCATCGCGGCGCATGCGGACTTGCTATGATGTCTGTTTTTCCAGCCTTACTTTCATGCCCATGTTCGACTTCCTTTTCAAGCGCCGCCCACAACCCTCTTCCAGCGTCCCGGCCGCGGCGCGGCAACCGCAGCCGGTCGGGCCGGACGCTCTGGGTGGGTCGATGCTGGCCAGGCAATCCGCATTGAAGGAGGCAGCGGCGCTGAAAGATGAATCGTCCGCTGTCGCATTCATTCTGCAATGCCAGTTCGCCGATGCACGCCTGCAAGCGGCCGGCCTGATCCAATCCAAACTGATGCTGGAACAAGTCGAACAGGCGATGCGCAACGCCGATCGCAGGGTCGCCAAGCTGGTGCACGGTCGCCTCGATGCGTTGATTCAACAAGAGGCGCGGCGACGCCATGCGCAAGTGCGGCTGGATGAGGCGCAGCGGCTCGTGCAGGAACGGCTGCTGGTGCCGAGCCAGGTGGCGGAACTCGATCGCGCGTGGCAGGCGATCGGCGGTCCGCCGCAGGAATTGCAGCAATCCTTCGAGCAGATCCGCGCGGCATTGGGCGAGCGGTTGCAAGAACAAGCCGCTTTGCAGCGCGCCATCATCGATGGCTCGGCCCGACTGCGCGGGGTGATGGATGGCGCACAGCTGCAAGCGGACACAGTCGCCGATGCGGTCCAGACGCTCGATGCGCTGGAGCGGGAGCTGGCGGCGCACGTGTCTGCGCGCGAGGCGCCATCGCTGCCGAAAAATATGCTGTCCGGGTTTCTCGATCAGCATCACGCCGCGCGTCAGGTGCTGTTGGCGCTCTCCGCACGTGAAGCCGCCAGCGCAGCGCGCGAACAGGAAAGTGCGCGCATCGCCGAGCCGCACCAGCCGGCGCCGCCGGTCGACGAGACTGCACCGCCCGCCACGGAGCCAGTGGCGCCGGCGCCTGCCGTCTCGAGTGAAACCAGGCAGAACCTGCTGGATGCGATGGCGGGCCTGGAGCAGGCTTTGCAGGATGGCGCCTTGCATGCCGCGCTCGAATACGATAAATCCTTGCGCGCCATCGATTTGAAAGCGGCGCGCCTGTCCGAGACACAGGCCGCGCGGCTGGCCAAGGCGCGCGGTGAATTGAGCCGCTTGCAGGGCTGGGCCAAGTGGGGTGGCAATATTTCACGCGAAGAATTGCTGAAGGCGGCAGACGGTCTGCCGGCCAAGGCGCTCGCCGTGCCTGAGTTGGCCAAGCAAGTCGGCAGCCTGCGCGAACGCTGGAAATCACTGGATACTTCAGCCGGGCCGGCAAGCAAGGAATTGTGGGAGCGCTTCGATGCGGCCTGTACGGCCGCGTATGCGCCGGCGGCGGAACACTTCAAGAAATTGGCGGAGGAGCGCCAGAACAATGCGGCCAAGGCGTTGGCCATCATCGCCGAGGTCCGGCAATGCGCGGCGTCCGCCAATAGCAGCGATCAGGATGGTCCGCCACTGGGTGATTCGGTAACTGACTGGAAGGCGCTGGCCGCGTTTTGCGCGCGCGCGACGCAAGCTTGGCAACGTCTTGGCACCATCGACCGTAAAGAAAAGAAGCAACTCGACGCGGAGTTCAGCCGGGCGATGCAGACGCTGTCGGCGCCGCTGACGGAGGAGCGCGAGGCCGAAATACAGCGGCGTGAAAAATTGATCGCGCAAGCCAAAGACCTGAACCCGAACCAGCGCGGCGCGCTTGAGAACTTGCGTGCGTTGCAGGACCGCTGGCAGGAACAGGCCAAATCCTTGCCATTGGAGCGCGCGGCCGAACAACAGCTTTGGCAGCGTTTTCGTGGCGCTTGCGACGCAGTATTTGCCCAACGCAAGGAAGGAGCAGCAGCGGCCGACGCGGCGCGGCGACAGAATCTGGACGCGAAGGAAGCGCTGTGTGCGCTTCTGGAAGCCGCTTTGGACGCCGACGAAGCGGCGATCAAGACCACCTTGCGCGAGGTGCGGGACGGGTGGAGCAAGATCGCTCCGGTGCCGCGTGCCGCCGAGGGGCAGGTCGAGGCACGCTACAAGTCGGCCCAAGCCGGATTGCAGGCGTGCCTGGATGCGGCCAAGCGGGTGGCGGCGTCAGTGGAACAGTCCACGCTGCGCGCCAAGTTGCAGCTGTGCCGGCAACTAGAACAGGCGCTGGTCGATGGCGTGGCACAGGACGATGGCGCGCGGCACGCCTGGCAAGCGCTTGCCTTGCTGGCGACCGACACCGAGCGCGCGTTGCACGCGCGTTTCGACGCCGCGTCCAAGGCGTTGCAGGCGAACGATCGCCAGTACGCATCGCTGCTCGAGCGAAATCGCGCGCCGCTGGCGCAGGTCTTGTTGCGTTGTGAAATTGTGGCAGGGGTCGACAGTCCGGCGGAACTGTCGCGCGAACGCTTGGCGCTGCAAGTGGAGGTGCTGCAATCGTCGCTCAAGGCTGGACAAAAGCCGGTTTCCGCTGCCGCCCAATGGCTGGGTTTGCTGTGTCTGCCTGCCTTGGCGGATGCCCAGACTTGTGCCCGTATCGACCGCTTGCTGAACGATGCCCACGGCGGCAGTTAAAAAAATGCCCCGGATATTCGGGGGCATTCGAACCGCATCTTGTTGGGGAACCGACTACCCGAGGGTCAGTCGGATGCGCCAGATGGCGATTACTTCTTGGCGCGCGAAGCGGTTTTTTCAGCGGCTTGCACGAACTGGCTGGTGGCTGTATTCATGTTCGCTTCGAGCGTTTCGGCAGCTTGCTTGGTAGTCTTGCTGAATTGCTCGAAACCGGCGCTGGCGTTGCCGATCGTGGACTTGACGAACGCGACTGCGCTTTCCGAGCCGGCCGGTGCATTCTTGCTTACTTCTTCGACCAGCGCGATGACCTTGCGATTCGTTTCGGCGATCTGCTCTTCTGCCGCTTTGGTGAATTCGGCTTGTGCGGCGGATGCGATATTGGCCAGGTGACGGCCGTAGGCGATTGCTTTTTCGGCGCTCGGTTGGGCCTGGGCTGCGGTCAACGAGAAAAATTCTTGTGGGTCTTTGGCGGCCAGGATCTGTTTTGCAGTGGCAGTCGATTCTTCCAGCGATGCCTTGGCGACGTTCATGTTGAGGTCGATAATCTTTTCGACGCTTTCGAACGTTTTATTGGTCAATGCGGTCAGCATGGCGATTTGTGCTTCGAAATTGGCTTTGGTTGCTGCAGAAAATTGTTCGGGGAAGGTGGACACGGGGTTTCTCCTAATGAGATGAATTGGGATGACAGTGGGTGCAACGCGCTGATTCTTGGTGCACTGCAACAAGAGCCATTGTACGGGCTGGCTCGGCCATGTCAAGCGCCTTTTCCCGCGATGCATCAATTAGCAGGTGATTTCTGCATGTTGAATTTTAATAATAGAATACCTACGCTTATTTACAATTAAAACTGTGCCTGCCGAACCCGTAGCGGCAGGCCAGCATCGGAATCCGGATAAGGTTAGGATACGCATCCCTATCCACGACGCATCTCCAAGAAGAATCGAAGCATGACTCCCAGCGCAAATCCTGCCATTTCTCTCGCCGCCGATCCGCCGCAAAATCCCTGGATGGCGGCGATGCCCATGCTTTTCGTGCTGATCTGGAGCACCGGTTTCGTGGTCGCCAAGTTTGGCTTGCCGTACGCGCCGCCGTTGACTTTCCTGGTGCTGCGCTTTACCGGTGTATTAATGTTGCTGGTGCCCATCGTTCTGGTGCTGCACGCGCCGTGGCCGCATGGCAAAATCAGGCATATCGCCTTTGCCGGCATCCTGCTTCAAGCCGGTTATCTTGGGGGCGTGTGGTGTGCGATCAAGCTCGGCATGCCCGCCGGCGTCTCGGCCTTGATCGTCGGCATGCAACCAGTGCTGACCGCATTTGCGGCGCGGCTGGTCGGCGAAACAGTGCGCGGTCGGCAATGGGTCGGTTTACTGTTCGGCTTGGGCGGGGTTGCGCTGGTGGTTGTCAACAAGATCGGCCTGGTCGGCTTGTCATGGCAAAGCATTGGCTTGTGCGTGTTCGCATTATTGTCGATCACCGGCGGCACGCTCTACCAAAAGCGCTATTGCGCGCACTTCGATCTGCGTACCGGCACCATCATCCAGTTTGCGGCATCGTTGATCGTGACATTGCCGTTCGCAATCGCATTCGAGCACTTCACTCCGGCACTGCAGACCGTGCGATGGACACCCAGCCTGATCGGCGCAATCCTGTGGTCGATCCTGGCGTTGTCGATTGGTGCGATTTTCTTGCTGTTTGCGCTGATCCGGAAAAGCGCCGCGACGCGCGTAGCCAGTCTGATGTATTTAACGCCGCCCACCACGGCCGTGATGGCGTGGGCGATGTTTGGCGAGGCATTCAGCGCCACTGGCATGGCCGGCATGGTGCTGGCAGTGATCGGCGTGGCATTTGTAGTGAGGAAATGATGCGAACAGAAGCAAAGCGGCGCGGCGATTACAGACATTTTCATGCGATCACCACGCGCTGGATGGATAACGATGCGTACGGTCACGTGAATAACGTGGTCTATTACAGCTGGTTCGATACCGTGGTGAACCAATTCCTCATCACCAACGGCGCGCTCGATATCGAGCGCAGTACGGTGATCGGACTGGTGATCGAAACCCAATGCAATTATTTTGCGCCGGTCGCTTTCCCCGACTGCATCGAGGCGGGAGTGCGGGTGACCAAGCTCGGCAATTCGAGCGTGCGTTACGAGGTCGGGATCTTCCTTGCGGGGGCGGACAGCGCCTCGGCGCAAGGTCATTTCGTGCATGTGTATGTCGACCGGGTGACACGCAAGCCGAGCGCGATTCCCGACAAAATGCGGCATCTGCTGCAATCGATACAGGTTACCGAGCAATAAATCGCCGACGCTTGAATCGATGGCGGTCACGCCTTGAGCTACGATATTGTCGGTTAGAGAATAGTTTAATTAACCATGCTAAGTCTCTAATTCTCTTGTGATTTTTTCCGTTTTTGCTACACTGCAAGTTAATCGTTGGCAATTGCCGGGAGTCACAAATGGCCAAGTCCGTAATCGGCGTATTTCTTTCATTTATATTTGCGCTATTTGGCGCATCCTCGGCATACGCACATCAGCCGTCGAAAGCCGATGCCCACGCCAAGTCCATTGCCAAGAAAACCGTCAAGCACAAAGCCGTCAAGCACAAGGCCGTCAAACATCATCGGAAAGTGCGCAGTGTCAACGCATCGCTCGACGCGCGTGAGGGGCTGGTCAAGCATGTCGTGCGCGCGCACGGAAGGCGCAAGGTGGTCTATCGGCGCGTGGCGTTCAAGCCATCGATCCCGGTCGTGCCACCGATCCTCAGCGCAGGGGATCTCGCCGGTCTGAACTTGACGCGCGATCCGCTCGCCCTCAAATCCAGCGCTGCCCTGGTGATCGACCAGGCAAATTCGAAAGTATTGTTCAAGAAAAATTCAAAGGTCGCGTTGCCCATTGCTTCCATTACGAAGCTGATGACGGCGTTGGTGGTGATGGAAGCAAAGCAGGACATGGATGAGGTGCTCGAAGTCACCGCCGACGATGTCGACCACATCAAGAACAGCTCATCGCGTTTGCGCGTCGGCGCCCGGTTGTCGCGTTCCAACATGCTGCATATTGCGCTGATGAGTTCGGAAAACCGCGCCGCCTCGGCATTGGGCCGCAATTATCCGGGTGGCTTGGCGGCTGCAGTCGCAGCCATGAACGCCAAGGCGAAGGCACTTGGCATGCTTGACACCCATTACGTCGAGCCGACCGGGTTGTCCAGCCAGAACGTGGCGAGCGCGCGTGATCTGGCCAAGCTGGTCATCGCCGCGCACGAAAATCCCATCCTGTGTCAGTACTCGACCGATACCCGGTACGCAGTCGATACCGGCGGTCGTGAACTGCAGTATGCAAACTCGAATCACCTGGTCGCCAACCCGGCGTGGGACATCGGGCTGCAAAAGACCGGCTATATTTCCGAAGCGGGGCACTGCCTGGTTATGCAAGCGAAGATCGAGGGCCGTGCCGTCGTGATGATTTTCCTCGATTCCAAGGGCAAGCTATCGCGTTTGGCCGATGCCGGACGCATCCGCAAGTGGCTGGAAGCGATCAAGCCGCAAGCCGTGACTCTAGCGGCGCAGCAGCAAAGCTGAGACCCGCACGCGTAAAAATAAAGGCGAACCAAGGTTCGCCTTTATTTTATGTCCCATCCGGTGCGAGCACGCGTAGGAAACTGCATGCTCGGCCGCTGGACCGATCGGAAAAACGCTAAGCAGTCGCCACCTGTGGCGGTGCGTAACCGAGGACCTCGGAAATCTGATTGACCGTGTTAATCAAGTCTTCCAGCCACTCTTCCTGCAAACGGTCGGCCGGTGCCGAAATCGACAAGCCGGCAATCAGCCTGCCCGAGTCATCGCGAATGCCGGCTGCCATGCAGCGCACACCCAGCTCAAGTTCCTCATTGTCGCGCGCATAACCGCGCGCGCGGACCAAGCCCAGTTCGCGTTCCAGCTTGGCCAAATCGGTGATCGAGTTCTTGTTATGGCCCGCCAGGCCGGTGCGCGTCGCATACGCACGTACCGCTTTCGGATCGTCGACCGAGAGAAACAACTTACCGGTGGAAGTCAGATGCAACGGCGCGCGGCCGCCGATTGCACGCACCACTTGCATGCCGGAACGCTCGGAAAATGCGCGATCGATATACACGATTTCGTCGCCTTGGCGTACCGACAAATTGATGGTTTGATGCGTCTTGCGGTGCAGGCTGCGCATGAAATCCAGCGCCGCTTCACGCACGTTGAGGCGGCTCTTGACGATATTGCCGAGTTCGAGCAGGCGCATGCCCAGCCGATACGTGCCGGGCTCCGCGCGGTCGACGAGGCGTTTGACCACCATGTCGTTGAGTATCCGGTGCGCGGTCGACGGATGTAACCCCGTCACCTTCGACAATTCCTTCAGGCTGACGGGGTCTGGGTAATGCGCGAGAGCATCAAGCAGGGAAACCATGCGTTCGATCACTTGGATGGAAGTCTTGGTGGCGTCGCTGGCAGTTTCAGTTTTCATATTATGGTTGGTGCATTGCAATAAGTAAGTTATACCACAATGTGAAAAAATGAAAAAGACGTGCAGGAGAATATGTGGCGGATCTGCAAATCATTTCCTTCTCAGCTGCCGATGACGGAGAAGGAAAGCGCGGTGATCGTGATACATGGGTGTGCTGTTAAAATCCCTGTTTCGGCCAAAGGCTTGCGCTGCCAATGCCGGCGATATACCGCGTCCGGAATAATATTTCGCGAACTCTACTGACGACGAACAGATCAATGATCGATAACCAGCAACCCATCAGCGAATTCAAAAGCAAGAGCGGCGTGAAGCGGGTGTTTGCCGCTTGTTCCTATTCGGTCCAAGGCTTCAAAGCGGCGTGGCGCGGTGAGCATGCGTTTCGCCAGGAGTTGGCACTCGTCGTGGTCGCTACCGTTGTCGCGCTGTCGCTGTCGATCACCGCGCTGGAGAAGCTGATGCTGATCGGTGTCTTCGTGTTGGTTCTGATCGTCGAGCTGCTTAACTCCGCAATCGAGGCGGTGGTCGATCGCGTGTCGCTGGAGCACAATCCACTATCGAAGAATGCGAAGGATTTTGGCAGCGCCGCCGTCATGTTGACGCTTACGCTGGCGAGTGCGACCTGGGCAGTGATCGTGCTGCCTTTGCTTGTGCGCTGACGCGCAAGGATCGAGAGCGATTCAATCTTCGCGACCGCGGCGGACGCATGACCGGCGCAGCGAATAGGCCAGCGCCGCGATCGTGCATCCCGATCCATCGATTACACGGATTCACGCATTATTTTTCAAATGCCGGCGTGTGAGTCATGTGCCCCGCGTGCCATGCTCCGCTTGATCCCGGCCACAATAAAACACATTTCGATCGGCCCCAGACCCATGCAACCACTACGCCGCCTTTTCGGTTACGCCAACCAGTATCGATTGGATGTCGTGGTCGCGTCCGTTTATTCGATCCTGAATAAAATATTCGACGTGCTACCCGAGATACTGATCGGCGTGGCGGTCGACGTGGTGGTCAATCGCAAGGATTCCTTTGTGGCGCGCCTCGGCATCCCCGACCCTAAACATCAATTGCTGCTGCTGGCGCTGATTACCGTAGTCATCTGGATCGGCGAATCGCTGTTCGAATACCTGTACGAACTCAAATGGCGGCGCCTTGCCCAGAATCTTCAGCACGACCTGCGGATGGAAGCGTACCGCCACGTGCAACGACTCGAGCTGGCCTATTTCGAACGCAACCGCACCGGAAATTTGCTGGCGATCCTGAACGAAGACATCAATCAGATGGAGCGCTTCCTGAACGGCGGCGCGAACGATTTGATCCAGGTGTTTTGCGGCACGATCATGGTCGGCGCGGTGTTCTTCGCGCTTACCAGCAAGCTCGCATTCCTCGCGCTGGTGCCGGTTCCCGTCATTCTTTATGGCGCGTTCTGGTTCCAGTCGCGGCTGGCGCCGCGCTACGCCGCGGTGCGCGAAGCGGCGGGCGCACTGGCAACGCGGCTGAATAACAACTTGACCGGCATCGCCACAATCAAGGCTTACACCGCTGAAGATTTTGAAGCCGAACACATCCGCCAGGGTTCGGACGCCTACCGCGCCCGCAACGGCGAAGCGATCCGCTGGTCGGCGGCGATCACGCCGGTGATTCGGATGGCGATCCTGGCCGGCTTCACCGTCACATTGCTGTATGGCGGGTTCCTGACCTTGAACGGCGAGCTCGGGGTCGGTAGTTATTCGGTGTTGGTTTACCTGACGCAGCGGCTGCTGTGGCCGCTTACGCGCCTGGCCGACATGACCGACCTATACCAGCGTTCGATGGCGTCGATCCAGCGTGTGATGGATCTGTTAGAGACGCCAATGGCGATCCCGTATGAGGGAAAACACCTTGCAACCGGAACCGTGCGCGGCGAGCTCGATTTCGACAAGGTCCGGTTCTGCTATGACGGCGCGGCCGGCGCTGCGCTGGACGGTATTACACTGAATATCCAGGCCGGCCACACCGTCGCGTTCGTCGGCCCCACCGGCGGCGGCAAGAGTACGCTGGCCAAGCTGCTGTTGCGATTCCACGAGCCGCAGCACGGTGAAATCCGTCTCGACGGCCAGCCGATCGGTGCGATCGACCTGCAAGACTTGCGACGAGCGATTGGCTATGTCGCGCAAGACACCTTCCTGGCCGACGCCAGCGTCGCGGAGAACATCGCATACGGCACCAAGGACGTGCCGCTCGCGCAAATTGAAGGCGCAGCGAGGGCAGCCGAGGCGCACGACTTCATCGCCGGATTGCCGCAGGGTTATCACACCCAGGTCGGCGAGCGTGGCATGAAGCTGTCCGGCGGTCAGCGCCAAAGGCTTGCATTGGCACGCGCGATCCTGAAGGATCCGCCGATCTTGATCCTCGACGAAGCGACCTCGGCCGTCGACAACGAAACGGAGGCGGCAATCCAACGCTCACTCGAGCGGCTGGTGGTCGGTCGTACCAGCCTGATCATCGCCCACCGCTTGTCGACGATCCGACACGCGGATTGCATTCACGTATTGGACGACGGGGGCATCGTCGAATCCGGCACGCACGATCAATTGCTGGCGCATGGGGCCACGTATGCAGCACTGTGGCGGCTGCAAACCGGCGAGATGTAGTCGGTCCGCTGCCACAGTAATCAGAGAGCTGGCACAGTGCGGCGCTGTGTCATCGAATTGTTAAATCAGCGGACCAGCTTCGAGGTACAATTTCTTCGATTCAACTATGCCACAGCGCCTGGCGCTGCGACCGATGTCAAAAACTTATCAAGTGGTCGTGGCCGCAGATTGATTCGTTCAGCGGCAGCGTATTGTCTGGATGTTGACGGTTTCATACGGTGGCCGATACGTGTTCGAGCGGCGCCAGTGGGATGGTGATGAAGAGACAAGAATCGCCATACCTCCGCTGCCAGCATACGCGCATCCGAGCGCAAGAAATGCTGCGGGATATACATTCACATTTGTTTACGTGTTTACGGACTGGACCTGCTCTTCAAATGAGACGGCATGGATAACAAGACGATCTTTACCAAGACCACGAAAGGGCTGGGCGAAGCCCTTGGAAAAACCAAGGCGCTGTCGCGTGATTTTCGCAATATTCTCAAAGAGATCGATGGCAAAGCTTCGGTCGAACAATTGCATAGCAAGCTCGATTACATGGCCGAAGCCAAGTTGCAGGATGCGCTGGCTATGCTCGCCGGCGGGGACTACATCCGTGAGTTCGCGTCACAAGAAGTCGCCGTTGACGACGAGCTCGATTTCACGCTCGACGCCAGCCCGGATGATGCGCTGACTGCGCTCACGATGGGGGCCTTCTTGCGTGAACTGTCAGCGCCCGGCGACGGCGAACAAGCGTCGAACACCATACAGAAGAAGGCGCGGATCGATGAAATTCTGGCCAAGGAAAGGCTTGAACCGAGAGCAAGGAAAGACGCCGAAGAACTGGCAATCAAGAAGGCAATAGAACAAGTGAGGCGGGACGCGGAAGAGAAAGCCAGGCGTGTCGCCGAAGCGCAAGCCAGACGAGAAGCGGAAGGGCAGGCGCGCAAGGAGACAGCAGAACAGGCGCGGCGCGAAGCGGAGCAGGCAGCCAGACGCGAAGCCGAAGCGCA
>DHXL01000146.1:10040-23407 GCA_002415335.1 Oxalobacteraceae bacterium UBA5157 | reverse complement strand
GACAAATCGCAGATCGCCGAGTACCTCGCGCTGTATCACGGCGAAGGGATCCAGCATATCGCGCTCGGCACCGACGACATCTACGGTACGGTCGAACGCATGAAGGCGCGGCAGGTGGTGTTCCAGGACACCATCGATACTTACTATGATCTGGTCGACCGGCGCCTGCCCGCACACGGTGAAAATCTGGATGAATTGCGTCGCTTGCGCATCCTGCTCGACGGCAGCAGCAACGCGGCCCAGCGCGAATTGCTGCTGCAGATTTTCACGCAAACGGTGATCGGTCCGATCTTCTTTGAAATCATTCAGCGCAAGGGCGACCAGGGCTTTGGCGAAGGTAATTTCCGCGCGCTGTTCGAGTCGATCGAGCTCGATCAAATCAAGCGCGGTGTGCTCAAGGATGAAAGCGTGGTCGGCTAATATGGACGCGATCGGGATCTCGGCGGAACGCGCGGATTTTTTCAAGTCGCTGACTGAAAAATCGGACGGCGGCAAGCTGCGCGGCGACTACACATTGGCTGATGCGCAGTACGTGGTGGCGCAGGATTGGGCGGCCTACACGCCGGAACAGCACGCGCTGTGGCGCCGGCTGTACCAGCGCCAGGCGAAGCTGCTGCCGGGCCGCGCCTGCGACGTCTTCATGGACAGCCTGGCCAAGATGGATGCCGCCGACGGGATTCCGAACTTCGCGCGCACCTCGGACCTGCTGTTCAAGACCACCGGCTGGCGGCTGGTCGCGGTGCCGGGGCTGGTGCCGGATCACACGTTCTTCGAACATCTGGCGCATCGCCGCTTCCCGGTCACGGTCTGGCTGCGCGAGCCGCACGAGTTCGATTACATCGTCGAGCCGGACGTATTTCATGATTTTTTCGGGCACGTTCCGCTGCTGTTCAATCCGATTTTTGCCGGCCACTTGCAGCAGTATGGCCAAGGCGGCCTGAAGGCGCTGCAGCTGGACGGGTTGCCGTATCTGGCGCGCCTGTATTGGTACACGGTCGAGTTCGGCCTGATCCGGAGTCCGCAGGGCTTGCGCGCATACGGCGCAGGCATCCTGTCGTCGGGCGGCGAGATCGGATATTGCCTGACCGACCCTACGCCGCGCCGGATTCCGTTCGAAGTCGAGCGCGTGATGCGCACGCGATACAAGATCGACTCGTACCAGGAGACCTATTTCGTGATCGACAGTTTCGAGCAGCTGTTTAAAGACACCGCGCCGGATTTCTCGCCGATCTACGCGCGGCTGAAACAGATGGAACCGTTGCCGGCCGATAGCCTGCTGCCGGGCGAAATCGATTTGCCGGCGGCGGGCCGGCACGCGTCGTAATCTCGGCCCGGGAGCAGGCGTGCTGGCCGTTCCCGGCTGTCATTTCGATGACGGCAGGCGTTCCATACCGTGTCGAGCATAGGGCGGGATAGCCGCGTATGCTAGCGTACAGGATCTCGACACGAGAGCGATCCGCCCATGAGGCGGATCGATTTGACGGCGATATCGTCGCACCCAAGAACAAACAATTGGCACGGAGACAGAATGAACGCACCATTGACTTCCGGTCAGCGCGAGCTGCTGGATACGATTTCCCTCGACGACAAATACACGCTGGAGCGCGGCCGCGCTTTCATCACCGGCACGCAGGCGCTGATCCGCTTGCCGATGCTGCAGCGGCAACGCGATGTGCGCGCCGGCCTGAATACGGCCGGCTTCATTACCGGCTATCGCGGATCGCCGCTGGGCAGTGTCGATAGCACGGCCGCGAAGGCCAAGAAACACCTCGACGCGCATCACGTCAAGTTCCACCCCGGCCTCAACGAAGACCTGGCCGCCACCAGCATATGGGGCACGCAGCAGGTCAACCTGTTCCCGGGTGCGCAATATGACGGCGTGTTCGGCATGTGGTACGGCAAAGGGCCCGGCGTCGATCGCAGCGGCGACGTCTTCAAGCATGCGAATATGGCCGGCACCGCCAAACACGGCGGCGTGCTGGTGCTGGCCGGGGACGACCACGCGGCCAAATCGTCGACCGCCGCGCATCAGAGCGAGCACATCCTGAAGGCCTGCGGCATCCCGGTGCTGTATCCGTCGTCGGTGCAGGAATACCTCGATTACGGCTTGCACGGATGGGCGATCAGCCGTTACACCGGTCTGTGGGTCGCGATGAAATGCGTGACCGATGTGGTCGAGTCCGGCGCTTCCGTCGAGCTCGATCCGGACCGGGTGCAGATCGCGCTGCCGACCGATTTTGAGTTGCCCGCCGGCGGCCTGAACATTCGCTGGCCGGACGCCGTGCTCGAGCAGGAGGCGCGGATGAACAATTACAAGTGGTACGCTGCGCTCGCCTACGTCCGCGCCAACAAGCTGAACCGGATCGTGTGGGACAGCCCGCGCGCGCGAATCGGCATCATCACGGCGGGCAAATCCTATCTCGATACGCGACAGGCGCTGGCCGATCTCGGCATCGACGAACACGTCGCACGCGACATCGGCATCCGCCTGTACAAAGTCGGCATGACCTGGCCGCTGGAAGCGGAAGGCGTGCATGAATTCGCGCACGGCCTCGAAGAGATTCTGGTGGTGGAAGAAAAACGCCAGATCCTCGAATACCAATTGAAGGAAGAGCTGTACAACCTGAAGGACGACGTGCGGCCGCGCGTGGTCGGCAAGTTCGACGACACCGGCGAATGGAGCAACCAGCAAGGCGCGGGGCATGGCGACTGGCTGCTGCCGGCGACCTACGAATTGAACCCGGCGCAGATCGCGCGCGCCATCGCGGCGCGCATCTCGAAATATTTCGCCGGTCATCCGATCGAGCAGCGCGTCAGGGAACGCGTCGCGTATCTCGAGGCCAAGGAGGCGGTGCTCAAGGTGAGCGCCAAGCCGGATTTGACCAAGGATCGCGTTCCGCATTTCTGCTCCGGTTGTCCGCACAATACCTCGACCAAAGTGCCGGAAGGCAGCCGCGCGCTGGCCGGTATCGGCTGCCATTACATGGTGTTGTGGATGGACCGCGAAACCTCGACCTTCACCCACATGGGCGCCGAAGGGACGACCTGGATCGGCCATGCGCCGTTCACCAGCGAGCAGCACGTATTCACCAATCTCGGCGACGGCACTTACTTCCACTCCGGCCTGCTGGCGATCCGCGCATCGGTCGCAGCGAAGGTCAACATGACCTACAAGATTCTGTACAACGATGCGGTCGCGATGACGGGCGGCCAGGCGTTCGACGGCCCGCTCGATCCGGGCCGGATCTCGCGCCAGATTGCGGCCGAGGGCGTGACGCCGATCATCGTCGTCACCGATGAACCGGACAAGTATCCGGCCGGCTACGACTGGGCGCCGGGCGTGACGATCCGCCATCGCAGCGAACTGGACCAGGTGCAGCGTGAATTGCGGGAAGTCAAAGGGATTTCCGCGATGATTTACGACCAGACCTGCGCCGCCGAAAAGCGCCGCCGCCGCAAGAACAAGACCTATCCGGATCCGGCCAAGCGCGCGGTCATCAACGAGGCGGTCTGCGAAGGCTGCGGCGATTGCAGCGTGCAATCGAATTGCCTGTCGGTCGAACCGCTCGAAACCGAATTCGGCCGCAAGCGCCAGATCAACCAATCGTCGTGCAACAAGGATTTTTCCTGCGTCACCGGATTCTGCCCGAGCTTCGTCACGGTGGAAGGCGGCGGTTTGAAGAAACCGAAAAAAGCGGCGACCGCCGACGGCAGCGCCGCGACATTGCCGGTCATGAAGTTGCCGCAGCCGACACTACCGAGCATCGACCAGCCGTATGGCATCCTGGTCACCGGCATCGGCGGCACCGGCGTGGTCACGGTCGGGCAGATCCTGGCGATGGCGGCGCACGTCGAAGGCAAGGGCTGCTCGGTGCTCGACATGAGCGGCCTGGCGCAAAAAGGCGGCCCGGTAATGTCGCACGTACGGCTCGCCGATAGTCCCGACGCGATCCAATCGACCCGGGTCGGCACCGGCGCCGCCGATCTCGTGATTGGCTGCGACGTGATCGTGACTGCCAGTCGCGACGCGTTGTCGCGCATGGGCGAAGGCCGCACGCACGCGGCGGTCAACTCGACCAGCACGCCGACCGCTGCGTTCGTCAGGAATCCGGATTGGCAATACCCGGGCGCCGCATCTGAAAGCGCTATCCGCGCCGCCTGCGGCAGCGAGCACGTCGACCTGATCGATGCCGGCAGGATCGCGACCGCATTGATGGGCGATACCATCGCGACCAACATGTTCATGCTCGGTTACGCGTGGCAAAAAGGCTGGGTGCCGCTGACCGAAGCCGCCATCATCAAGGCGATCGAATTGAATGGCGTGTCGATCGAGTTCAACAAGCAGGCATTCATCTGGGGCCGCAGCGCCGCGCACGATCTCGCCGCGGTCGAGAAACTGTCCCGGGGCAAGGTTACCGAGGCGCAGGTCATCGAGTTCAAACGCGTGCCGACGCTGGACGCGATCATCGCCAAACGCGCCGAGGCACTCACCGCGTATCAAGACGCGGCGTATGCACAGCAGTACCGTGACTTCGTCGAGCAAGTGCGCGCGGCGGAAAGCCGGCTTGGCGACGGCGTGAAATCGTCGCGCCTGACCGAGGCGGTTGCGCGCTATCTGTTCAAGCTGATGGCCTACAAGGATGAGTACGAAGTCGCGCGCCTCTACACCAGCGGCGCATTCCTGAAGAAGATCGACGGCATGTTCGAGGGTGACTACAAGATTAAATTCCATCTGGCGCCGCCGCTGCTGGCCAGGCGCGACAAGCAAGGCCATTTGATCAAGCAAGAGTTCGGTCCGTGGATGATGAAGGCGTTCGGCGTGCTGGCGAGATTCAAAGCGTTGCGCGGCACCGCCCTGGACATTTTCGGTTACAGCGAAGAACGCAAGACCGAGCGCGCATTGATCGGGCAATATCGCCAGACGCTGGCGAATCTGCTGCCCAGGCTGACGGCGGACAATCTCTCGAAAGTGGTCGCGCTCGCGAGTATTCCGGAAGATATCCGCGGCTACGGTCATGTGAAGGAGCGCCATTTAAAAGCCGCCAGAGAGAAACAGGCCGAGCTGCTGCGCGCGCTCACTCCACCGGAGGGTGCGGACACGTCGTCGCAACACGCGGCATAGCGATCGATCGGAGGATTGGCGCCGGCCTATTGCTGATTGCCTGCGCCCGTCGATTTCACCACGGTCACGGTGCAGTCCGCCTGTGCCACGACTTGCGACGACACGCTGCCGAGATAGCGGCGCAAGGTCGAGCTGCCGCGCGAGCCGATGACGATATGGTCGACGTCGTTGACGCGCGCGTAGTCGACGATGGCAGTGGCCGGGTCGGGCGCTTCCAGCACGTGATAAGTGATCTTGTCGGCCGGCATATTCAACGCGTGTGCCCAATGCTTCAGGCCGACCAGGTGCTTCACGTGCAGATTGCGTCCATCCTTGTCGACCGTGACGTCCATCCCGATGCGATTCGTCTTTTGCACCGTCACGCAGGCCAGTCGCGCACCGGGTGCGGTTTGCAGAATGCGGCGCGCCGTCATGCGCAAGGATTCCGCCAGCGCTTCCGAGCCCTGTGCCAGATCGATCGCCGCGACCACAATCGGCGATTGTGACAGCTGTTCGGTAGCCGACTGTTGCGGCGTGGCCTGGGTGCCGGCGGCCCGGAACCAGCGCTTGACGACAGTCCCGAATCCATCGCGGTGCATCTTTTGCGCGCGCGCCGTCAATGGCACCTGATCCGGATGCTGCAAGTCGAATGCCAGTTGCGCGGCGCTGTCATAGCGCTGGGCAGGATCGACCGTCAGGCAGCGCATGATGATTTCCTGCAGCCACGGCGGTATTTTCTGATTCAATGCCCGCGGAGGGATCGCGTCGCGGTACAGGCGTCGCCGCAGTCCGCGCACGGAAGTCGGATTGCCGAGCGGCCGCGCGCCGGTACTTAGGTGATACATCAGGACGCCCAGCGCGAACAAATCGCTGCGCGGATCGTTCCGAATATTCAGGACCTGTTCCGGCGACATGTACGGTGCGGTGCCCAGCGGCAGGCGGAATTCCTCGGCCAGCAAATCGGGCAGCTTGTCATGCCGGGATAGACCGAAATCGATCAGGATCGCCTCGCCGCTTGCGCGAAACATGATATTGCTGGGCTTGATGTCATGGTGAATGACATGCTGGCGATGCAAGTCATGCAGCGCGGTGGCGACTTTGGCGCCGACTGCGGCCACTTCGTCGGGCGGCAGCGGCGACGCGTCGAAACGGCTGCGCAGCGACTGGCCGGCGATCTGTTCCATAACGATATACGGGTGCCCGGTAAAGTCGCCGGAGGCGACGAAATGCGGCACGTGGACGCCGGACAACTTGGGCATGATCATCTGCTCGACTTCGAAGCCGACAATCGCAGTCGGATCGTTGTTGTCCCCGAGAATCGGCATCTTCATTAACAGCGGTGTTTGCGCGGCGCCGTCCTCGATGTCGGTGCGTACCACGCGCCATAGCGTCGCCATGCCGCCCACGTGCACCTTTTCTTCCAGGCGAAATCCATCGATGACGACGCCTGGCGCGGCACGCTGCGTCATCTCACAATCCCTGTTCCAGGCGGATTCCAAACGATGACGGCAACCCGGCCGCGACAATTTTCTTTGCGGCCAGCGCATGATCGTAGGGCACGCGGAAATACGTCAGCTCGCTTTCGACATCGTCGAACAGCGCATAGCAGGCAGCCGGGTTGCCGTCGCGCGGTTGTCCGACCGAGCCGGGGATGGACAGCCAGCGTCGGTGCGTGCTGAGCAGAATGCCGGTCTCGGCGGCCGGCGTGAACACCGCCACTTTGCCGGTGGGCGACAAATTATACAAAGCGGGTTCATGCACATGCCCGCAGAACGTAATCCGGCATTGGGTCGCATGCATGCTTTTCACGGCCTCGAGAGTGCCGTTCACGTAGTCCCATTGCTGCGGATTCCACGCGCTCGCGTGCACGAACAGGCAGCCGTTTTTTTCAACCGTGAGCGGTAATTGCTGCAGGAAGGCCAACTGCCGGGAATCGAGTTGTGCGCGCGTCCACTCGACCGCTGCCAGCGCTTCCGCATGCATTTGCTTGCGGGTTTGCTGTGCGACCGCGGCGTCGTGGTTGCCGAGCACGGCCAGCGCACCGCGCTGCTGATAGCGCATCACGGTATCGACCACCCAGGCAGGGTCGGCGCCATAACCGACCAGGTCGCCCAGAAAGGCATAGCCTTGCGCGCGGTGTTCTTCCGCATGCGCGAGGCAGGCGGTAACCGCCTCGCGGTTGGCGTGAAGGTCGGTCAGGATGGCGATCAGCATGGCGATTGATTTGCCCGGTGGGCCCTTTGTTGGTGTATTTCGTCATGCTACTCTTCAATTCTTTTACATTGCTTACAGGGCGGCGCCGACCGGCTTGCGCGTGACCGTATCTGCGGCGGCGAAATCGGGATCGCGATCCGGGGCTCCAGATGCTCCTGTATTGCGTTTTCTTTCTTGTAAAAGTAATGGATAGCGATATGCTTATCAGTAATCAAGCGAGTCTGGATGATTACGTGCGCCGCGGAGAAGACGGACACCGTAAAATAACGAAACTGGTAAATCGCCCATCCACCTTGTCCATCCTTTGCCGAGCGTCGCTCGCATGACACCGATCGGGGTCGAAGCCGCGCGATCGGCTGGTACACCGGCGCTAAACGGTTGGAGAAACCATGAAGCTACTCCTGGCAGTCGACGGCTCGCCATTCAGCATCAAGGCAGTCCGATACATCGCAACGCATTTTGACGTCTTCGGAGCGGGCACCGAGCTGCATTTGCTGGCAGTCAAGCTGCCGATTCCTTCCGGCCTGGCGCTGGTGCAAGCTAACCGCATTCTGGGCAACGAGGCAATTGCCAACTACTATCGCGACGAGGCGCGAGCCATGTTGACGCCATCCGAAAAAATATTGCACGACGCCGAGATTCCATTTCAGTCAGGCTACAAGGTGGGGCCCGTTGCCGAACAAATCATCGACACCGCCTCGACTGAGAAAATGGACATGATCGTGATCGGATCGCACGGACATGGCGCGCTGGCCAACGTATTGATGGGATCGGTGGCGACTCGCGTGCTCGCCGCGGCGACCGTGCCGGTCCTCATCATTCGCTAGCAGCGCCTTAGGCCGGCAGGCGGCTTCGCCACGGAGGCCGCCTCGCGCCTGCGAAGCGGCGAACACCCCCTGCCGGCGCCGATAGCCGGCAGCAGCTGCCGCTTATTCCACGTTCATTGCGGAACATCAAGACAGTCGTCCGCAGTGCTATCTATCGTGATTACTATGAATTCCGGAGCATTCGGCCCCTGGGCTCGTCGCATCTTGCCGGTGGTGCTGGTTGGCGGCCTGCTGGCGCTTGTGTATCTGGTTCTGGTGCCGTTTTTTGCTCCCATCGCCTGGGCCGGCATCTTGTCCTACGTTACCTGGCCAATTTTCCTGCGGCTGCGAGACTGTATGGGCGGTCGCGGTAGCGTCAGTGCGCTGCTGGCTGTGGGCTGCATGGCGATCGCACTGGTACTTCCGCTATTGTGGCTGATCGTGCTGATTGAGGAGGAACTGGTTGCCGCGTATAACGCGATCGCGGCTTATTTGAACCAAGGGCCGGGACCTCTGCCGGACTTTGTCGCCCGCATCCCATGGATCGGAAGTTTGCTGCAAGACTGGATTGACGCACATCTGGCGGACCCGGCAGGCATCAAGCAGCATTTGGTCGCGTGGCTCACGCAGGGATCGAGCCGGTTATTCCATGTATTCGGCGGGATCGGACGTAATGCCGCGAAGCTCTCCGTTGCCCTATTCACGCTATTCTTTTTCTACCGGGATGGCGAAACCCTGCTGGATCAAGTGCGCAGCGTTCTGCAAAGCCTGGTCGGCCGGCGTATCGATTCCTACCAGGCCGCGGCAGGCGACATGAGCCGCGCGATCGTCTTCAGCGTGATCGTGGCTGCCCTGCTGCAGGGAATTGTGGCGGCGCTCGGATACCGGGCCGTCGGGGTCGAGACCCCCGTCCTGCTTGGCGTTGCTACGGCCTTTGCCTCGGTCATACCGATTTTCGGTACCGTGTTGGTCTGGGGACCGATCAGCATCGGACTATTGCTAAGTGGCTATCCGTGGCAAGCGATCGGACTGGTCGCCTGGGGTGTCTTCCTGATCAATCCGACCGACAATCTGATTCGGCCCCTGCTTATCAGCAATGCGACGCGGATCTCCGTACTGTTCATCATGTTTGGCGTCCTTGGCGGCCTTGCCGCGTTCGGGCTAATCGGTCTGTTTCTCGGCCCGGTAATCCTCGCTGTCGCGATTGCGGTCTGGAGCGAGTGGGTCAAGTCGATCAGCGCAATGCCGGATCCGGCAGGAGGGAAGAATGACGATCAGAGTCCGGTACGGCCGCGCGGTCCGTGAGCCGACGGAGCGCTCGTCCGTGCGCGCAAGCATCCTTGCGATCGCGATCGCGATCACGATCGGGGCGTGCGCGTGCGGCCCGGCCGCGGCGCAAGCGTTGAAAACGATCCGGCTGCCGGCCGAGCAGACTGCCGGCGGCAAGCCGCTGATGCAGGCACTCAAGGAACGCCACACCTCGCGCGATTTCAGGCGCGATCCGCTGCCGCCGCAGGTTCTCTCCAACTTGCTGTGGGCGGCGTGCGGCATCAATCGTCCCGCATCGGGAGGCCGCACCGCACCCTCGGCGCACGACACGCAGGAAATCGGCATCTATGTTGTGATGGCCGATGGCGCCTATCTGTACGATGCGAAGGCCAACGCACTACATCTGGTGCGTGTCGGTGATTTGCGGGCGTGGACCGGATTACAGTCTTTTGCAAGAGAGGCGCCGGTCAGCCTCGTGTACGTGGCTGACTTTGCAAAGTTCACTCGCGACAGCGAGCCGGACAAGGTTTTCTATTCGGCAGCCGATACCGGCCACATCAGCGAGAACGTGTATCTGTACGGCGCGTCGGAAGGGCTGGCGGTGATGGTTCGCGCCTATATCGACAAGCCCGCGCTGGCAAAGGTGCTCGGCCTCAAGCCAAACCAGCACGTCATTCTCGCGCAGTCGGTGGGTTACCCGAAGTAGCCTGCATCGGGGCGCGAGCGTGAAGCGCTGTCCGGCGTCAACGCAAGGATCAGGTTGCGGCGTAGCCCGCGAATTGCCGATAGCCGCGTGCCCGCAATGCGCATGCCGGACACGTGCCGCAACCGTAGCCCCAATCGTGCAATGCGCCGCGCTCACCCAAATAACAGGTATGCGTGTCGGTGCGAATCAGGTCCACCAGGTCAGAGCCGCCCAATGTTCGCGCCATGTCCCAGGTCGCGGCCTTGTCGATCCACATCAGCGGCGTCTCGATTTTCAGGCGGGTCGCCATGCCGAGGTTGAGCGCGACCTGCATTGCCTTCATGCTGTCATCGCGGCAATCGGGATAACCGGAGAAATCGGTTTCGCACATGCCGCCGACCAGTACATCGAGGCCGCGCCGGTAAGCCAGCGTTGCCGCCACCGTCATGAACAGCAGATTGCGTCCGGGCACGAACGTGTTCGGCAAGCCGTTTGCCTGCATCGCGATCTCGACATCGTGCGTCAGTGCGGTGTCGGAAATTTCCGCAATCAGCGACAAATCGACCACGTGATCTTCGCCCAGCCGGGCGTCCCATTCGGCCGACGACGCGCGCAGTTTCTGCAGGACGGCGGGGCGCACGGTCATTTCCACCGCATGGCGCTGACCGTAATCGAAGCCGACGGTCTCGACTTTCGCATAGCGCGACAGCGCCCAGGCCAGGCAGGTGGTGGAATCCTGGCCGCCGCTGAAGAGCACGAGTGCCTGATTAGGGAGCGTCATGGTTGCCTTGTCGATACAAAAAAATTGAAGATGTGAATCCGGAATCTCCCGCAGCCGATTTCGGTGCGCGCATGGTGTGGAGAGCGCGGGTCGCGGGCATTCAGTGCGCCTGCTTGCTGACGGTTTCCAGCGTCTGTTCGATGAAATCGCCATCCGGTTCCGTATACCGCAGACGCACGGGATACCATTCGAGCGAGGGGGCCAGCCAGATGTCGAGTTGCTGCCCTTTGGCATCGGGAGGCGGCGCTTTAACTACGTGCATCGCGATCATGTTGCCGAGTGGACTATGGACGGTTTCTTGTTTGTCGACCCTGAACGTCCACGGCTCGGCGTCGTGCTGGCCGGCCACGAAGAAGAGCCATTCAGATCCGGGCTTGAACTTGCCCCGTGCCGCGCGCGCTACTGCAATCAGTTGCCAGATCGCGCTGTTGCGGTCCTGCTCACCGCCGACGATCGGATAGCGCGTTGCGGATGCGCTAAAACTGATCGTATTGGCCGCGTGATCGAACGTGGTGGTGGTCGGATCCTTGCGGAAGCGCCGTTCGACGAACGTCGCCGGCGCCAATCCATATTCATCGATACCGCCTTCACTCTTGGCGTCGAGGATCTTGCCGACCAGCATGGCCCTGCTTTCAGTCTCGACCGTGAACTTGCTGCCGTCGGTATGCCATTTCAAGATCGCATCGCCATCCAGCTTCAAGCCGCTTTGGCGCGCTCTGATCGAGTAGCTTAAGTCAGCCGATGGCGGCAGGCTGAACTTGCGTTTCAGGGCTGCATGGCCGGCATCGGCGGCCACCGCGGTCAGCGTCGCGCAGGCCAGCATGGCGCCCATGGTGTTGCGAAGTGCGATAGATAGATTCATGTCTTCCTGGGAAAGAGTTGTTTAGCGTGGCGCGGCAGTACCGGGATTGCCCGACTGTGCCATCTCCAGATTGGACAGAGACATGTCGAGATAGTCGCCATTGGTTTCGGTGTAGCGTAATCGTACCGGATACCATTGTTGTTCAGGCGAGAGCCAGATATCGAGTTGCTGGTCGTAGGAACCCGCGCGCGGGGCGCGAACGACGTGCCATGCGATCGTCTTGCCGGTGCCGACTTCGATGTCTTCGAGGCCGACTACGCGGATGCGCCAGGTTTCGGCATCGCGCACGCCGGCGACGAACAAGTCGATTTTGGCACCCGGCGCGAATTTTCCGCTATCGCCGCGGCCGATCGCAGCGAGTTGCCAAACGATGCTGGCGCGATCCTGCTCGCCGCCGGTACGCGGATACGATTCGGTCGAGGCGGAAAAGCTGATGTTATTGCGTTCGTCGCGGTTGAAGTGGGTATCGGTTTCCGACTTGCGAAAACGCTTCTCGCTGTAGCGCACGGGCGCGACGCCAAAATCATCCAGCACGCCTTCGCTCTTGAACTGCAATACCGAAAAAAATAGTACGCCGGCTTCGCCGACGACGCTGTATTTGCCATTTTCGGTCTGCCATTGGATCTTGCCATGGCCGTAGAAAGTCTGACCTTCGCGTAGCGACTGCACGTCGTATTTCAATTCGGCCGACGGCGCCGGATCGATCTTGTAATGCACACCGCCTTGCTCGTCGGCGCCCGATTCATCCTTAGCCGGAAGGAACTGTTGGTCGACCAGCTTGGTGTCCGGCAGCGCATCGTCTTCCGGTGCGGCGGCGGCCGGTGCATCTGGGGCCGGCATTGCCGCCACCACGGCGGATGGCTCGGCGGGCGGAGTCCGGACGATTGGCGGAGCGGGTCGTACGTGTGGCCGCTTGTGCGGCCTGGCGACCGGCTTGCTGGACAGCTTCGGCCGAGGCAGGACCGCCGGCTCGACGGCCTTCGGCGCACGCAGGTCGGCGACCATGATGTGATCGTGCATCGGTGCGGATGGCAGGCCGATGTTGCCGTCCGCCCAATGCAGGATGATCAGATGCAGCAGGACCGATCCGGCCAATAGCGCTGCCCAGCGCCGCGGCTGGCGCGCGGCATCGATCCCGGGCTTGGTCTGGTTTGGCGTCATCGTCATGCCGATAGTGTAAACGCATCGGCGCTGCATGTGATGGAAGCCGGTCAGGCCGTGCTATGTGGATGCAGCCGCGCTTCGGGCATGTCGTTCTTCCAATTTATCTGCTACGCTGATACCAAACGATAACGGAGTGCGCGATGACCAAACCCACTATGCCCAACATTCACGGTATCGGCGCAATGACCGATACGCTCGATTTCGTCAAGAACCTGTGGGGTGGCATGAGCGTTCCCGGCATCAGCATGCCGGGAATGGTGATGCCGACGCTGTCGGTGGAGGAGATCAACAAGCAGGTGTCCGACTTGAAGGCGGTCGAGGCATGGCTGACGCTCAATATGAACATGCTGCGCGCGACGATACAGGCGCTGGAAGTACAGAGCGCAACGATTTCGACGTTGAAATCGATGGGAGAATCGTTTACCGCAGCAGTCAAGCCGGGTGCGGCCAAAGCCGCCGCCGATACGCCGCCAAAGGACGCCTAC
>DHXL01000146.1:358-9817 GCA_002415335.1 Oxalobacteraceae bacterium UBA5157 | reverse complement strand
CCGAATCCGAAGCCGCGTCCGGGAATGCGCCAAAGGCCGCCTCGTCACCGACCGAAGCCGCCGGCCTGTCGGCAGCGGCGGGCAATCCCGCCGCATGGTGGAACATGCTGCAGGACCAATTCAAGCAGGCGGTCACGACCGCAATGGCGTCGGAAAAGCAAGCCGCTCCGCCGCCCGCTGCTGCGCCCGACAGCGCGAAGGCCGCGGCCACACCGCGCAAGCGCAAATCACCACCGAAGAAGAGCTGAAGGCGGCGATCCAAGTCCGGGGCGCATGCCGCCACCGTCCGTGCGGTGGGCATCGCGGTGGCAGCAGGCGCTCGACGGCCGCCGGCGAGCATCATCGCCTGCGCACCAACAGCAATAGCAATGCAATGACTGCGAATAGCGCTCCGGCATAGAAGGTTGCCGCGGCGCCGAGCTGATCCCATAACACGCCGGCCAGCACGCTTGCCACCAGCATCGCGACGCCGCTGGCCAGATTGAAAAACCCGAACGCAGTGCCGCGCAAGTTCTCGGGTGCCGCATCGGCCACCATCGCGGCCAGCAAGCCTTGCGTCGCGGCCATATGAACGCCCCAGAGGACCAACCCGGCGCCGATCCACGTCAATTGCGCGGCGTGCGCCAGCAATACGTCGGCGACGATCAGCGGCACGATACCGAACGCCAGCAAGCTGCGGCGGCGCATCCTGTCGGCCAGCTTTCCAAACGGATAGGCGCACGCCGCATACACGACATTCATCACAATCAGCACCAACGGAATCAACGCCAGCGCTAGGCCGCTCTGTTGCGCGCGCAATACCAGGAAGGCTTCGGAAAAGCGCGCTAGCGTAAGCATCGCGCCGATGGTCACGGCCCACCAGTAATCGTGCGGAAGCCGCCGCAAGCCGGCGCGTGAAATCGGCGATGAGGGCCGCTGAAGCGGTGCCAGGCGGGGCGGCTCGCGCACGCCGAAGATCAGCATCGGCAGCGCCAGGAACGCCGGAATCACCGCGACCCAGAACACCGCGCGGAAGTCGTCGGCCCACAGCAGCATCAACGCCATCGCCAACAGCGGACCGAGGAATGCGCCCACCGTGTCCAGCGCCTGGCGCAAGCCGAATGCCGCACCGCGCATGCCGGGCGGCGTGACATCGGCAATCAGCGCGTCGCGCGGCGCGCCGCGAATGCCTTTGCCGATGCGGTCGATGAGGCGCGCGCTAAATACCATGCCGACGCCGCCGGCGAGCGCGAACAGCGGTTTGGTCACCGCCGCCAGTCCATAGCCGAACACGGCCAGCCATTTGCGCTTGCCGATATAGTCACTCAGGGCACCGGAAAACACTTTGACGATCAAGGAGGTCGCCTCGGCCACGCCCTCGATCACGCCGACCGTGGTGGCACTCGCGGCTAATACGGTCACCATGAATACCGGCAGCAAGCCGTGGATCATTTCAGATGAAAGGTCCATCAGCAGGCTGACAATGCCGAGCAGCCAAACGGTGCGGGGAATATGGCGCGGCAGTTCTGGCGTATCGATCGGCGGCATTGGCAGCGGGCGGTGAGCGAGTAATCTGGATACTGTAACAAAAAGACCACGCCAAGCCCGATTTTTCAATAGGCGATTCTGCATTCGGCTCGCTTCGTATCGCATTCGCTTGAGCGGATCGCAAGCCGACGCGGCCTCGCGGGCGCGCATCCCGGATAATGTAACGAGTCGCTTTTCTTGGTAGAATCAAGTACTTAACTCACCAGCAAGGCCAATATGCTGTACCCAGAATTATTCAAATCGCTTGAGCAAGTCCGCTGGAGCATGGACAAAGACATTCCATGGGATCAATTCGACGCGAGCAAGCTGTCCGACGAGCAGGCCCAGACCATCCGCATGAATGCGATCACCGAATGGTCGGCGCTTCCTGCAACCGAAATGTTCCTGCGCGACAATCGCGGAGACAGCGATTTTTGTGCGTTCATGTCGGTCTGGTTTTTCGAGGAACAAAAGCACTCGCTGGTCTTGATGGAATATCTGCGGCGCTTCCGTCCGGAATTAGTGCCGACCGAAGAGGAATTGCACAACGTCCGCTTCGAATTCGATCCGGCCCCACCGCTCGAAACGCTGATGATGCATTTCTGCGGCGAAATCCGCTTGAATCACTGGTATCGCTGCGCATCCGACTGGCACAGTGAGCCGGTCATCAAACACATTTACAAAATCATCAGCCAGGATGAAGCGCGCCACGGCGGCGCTTATCTGCGCTACATGAAGAAGGCATTGGTCGAGGTCGGCGACACCGCGCGCGCCGCATTCGCCAAGATTGGCGTCCTGATGGCATCGGCGCGGCGCACCGAAAAGCCGCTGCACCCGACCAACCTGCACGTCAATCAGTCATTGTTCCCGAACGACACCGTGCAGTCGCGGCTGCCGGACCCTGAGTGGCTCGAGCGCTGGCTGGACAGCCAGATCAAGTTCGACGGCGAGTGGGAAAAGAAGGTGGTCGAGCGCATCTTGCACAATGTGTCGCTGTTGTTCGAGCGCAGCTTCGGCAGCGTGCAGGAATTGAATCGGTACCGCAAGGAAATCGTCGCGCGCCTGGCCGCGGTTCCGGCATAGGCGCAACCTCCATCAACTTCCAGGGCAGCCGTGCATGTTCGCGGCTTCTTGTGGTGCCATGTCAAACTTCGAAGAAAAAATCTGCCCGCGTGAGCAACTGAAAGCACGCGTTGCGCAACTCGCCAAACCGGTGGTTCTGACCAACGGCGTATTCGACATCCTGCATCGCGGCCACGTCACGTACCTGGCGCAAGCGCGGGCACTCGGCGCGTCGCTGGTGGTAGCGGTCAACACCGACGCCTCGGTCAAGCGCCTCGGCAAGGGAGACGACCGGCCACTCAATACCTGCGACGATCGGATGGCGGTGCTCGCGGCGCTGGAAGCGGTGAGCCTGGTCGTGCCGTTCGACGAAGATACGGCGCTGCAAGTGGCACAGGAAGCGCGCCCGGAAATCTATGCCAAGGGTGGCGACTATGACATGCACACGATTCCCGAGGGCCAGGCAGTGCTGGCCTATGGCGGGCAAGCGGTGGCCATCGATTTCGAGCATGATCGCTCGACCAGCAAGCTATTGTCCAAGGTCAGGCGGACCACCATATAGTCGTTGGACACGCGGTTACGCTCAAGCCGACAGTCCGTCTTGTCCGCAATATCCGGAAGGTGCCCATGCAGCATGTCCCATTGGTCGAGGTTACGCGCGGCGACGATGTCGAATGCGTCCATTACGGTTCGGTCGCTGTTGTCGATCCGCGCGGCGAGCTTTTGTATTGCGCCGGCGATCCACACTTTCTAACGTTCACACGTTCGTCCATCAAGCCGTTCCAGGCGGTGCCTTTCCTGCACGCGGATGGTCCCGCCAGGTTCGGTTTTGCGCCGCGCGAGATCGCGTTGCTGTGCGCCAGCCACTCGGGCGAGCCGATCCATGCCGGGATAGTGCAAGGCATGCTGCAGAAGATTGGTTGCGATGAACATCATTTGCGCTGCGGCTGCCATGTGCCGCTGCGCTACCGCGACGAGCCGCCACCAGTCGGCGCGACCTTTAATCAGTTGCATCATAATTGCAGCGGCAAGCATGCCGGCTTTCTCGCGTATTGCGTGCAGCATAGCTTGGCGCTCGACAGTTATCTCGACCCGGCTCAGCCATTGCAGCAAGCGGTGCGCGCGAGCGTCGCGCACTTCGCGGGCATGCCGGAATCGGCGCTGAGAATGGGCATCGACGGCTGCTCCGCCCCCAATTATGCGATGCCGCTGGCGCGTCTGGCGCTGGCTTACGCGCGCCTGGCGCAGGGTGAGCGCGATGATGTGTACGGTGCCGTATTGGGCCAACTTCATGAGGCAATGACGGGCCACCCGGAACTGGTGTCCGGCACCGGACGCAGCGATCTGGCTTACATGCAAACCGCGCCAAGCGACTGGGTTGCCAAGATCGGCGCGGAAGGCGTGCAAGCGATCGGCGTGCGTTCGGCAGGGATGGGAATTGCGATCAAGATCGCGGATGGCAACCAGCGCGCATTGCTTACTGCGACGGTGGCGGTATTGCAGCAACTGGGACTGGCCACGACGCCCGAAGCGTCGCCGTTGGCGCCGTGGTTGCGGCCGCAGTTGAGAAATTACGCGGGCATGTTGACCGGCGAGGTGCGCGCCGTGCTGCAATTGGTCAAAGTCTGACCACGACTTTACTTCGCCGCGGATGCATCCTCAACCGTCACCGGCACGTCGATCTTGCCCGATTTCTCGAAACTCAGCGTGAGCGGAAATTTGTCGCCGCGCTTCAGCGGCTGCTTTATTCCTATCAGCATGATGTGATAGCCATCGCCTGGATTCATCGTGATCTTGGCGCGCGGTTTGAGCTCGATGTTCTGCACCTCGCGCATTTTCATCACATTGCCATCCATCGTCATCGTATGGATCTCGACCGACTGGGCGATCGGCGACGTGATGGCGATCAACCGGTCCGCCTGCCCACCCTGGTTCTCGATCGTCAGATAAGCGGCGCCGCTGGTTTGGCCCGGCACCGTGCTGCGCGCGTACGGATGCGTGAAGCGCAGGTCGCCGGTCTCTGCATTGCGCGCATACAGTGATGCGCTCGTCAGGAATATGGCCGCGGCCAGGAGGATGAAACGGAAATGCATCATGGGAATCCTTGTTTATTGTGGGCTACATGGGCCTGCCGGCGTTTCTGCGTGGCGTACCCGGTTCTCGACTAATTGGTCTTACGCGCCGCCGTCAAAATTATTTTGCCGCCACGCTTCATACACTACGACAGCTACCGTGTTCGACAGGTTCAGGCTGCGATTATCGGGCCGCATCGGCAGCCGGATCCGTTGCGGCGGCGCGAACGATTCGTGTAACGCCGGATCCAGGCCCTTGGTTTCTGAGCCGAACACGAACACGTCGCCGGGATGGAATGCAATGGATCCGAATGGTGTCGCGCCACGCGTTGTCAGCGCAAACATGCGCTGCGGATCGGGTGCTTCGCTCGTGATGAAGGCGGCCCAATCGCGATGCACTTTCATGCTTGCGTAATCATGATAATCCAGTCCGGCGCGGCGCATCTTGGCGTCGTCCAGCGGAAAACCGAGCGGCTCGATCAAATGCAACTGCGCGCCTGTATTGGCGCACAGGCGGATGATGTTGCCGGTGTTGGGCGGAATCTCCGGTTCGACCAGGACTACATGAAACAAATTGAATCTCCTTTTACTTGGGCAAGGTCCGCGCGAATACAAAATTAGTGACGCGTACGGCGCCAAAACGCTTCAAGGTCGCAGCCAGTTCGCCCAGCGTTCCGCCGGTGGTGATGACGTCATCGACCACGCCGACGTGTTGTCCGCGCACGCGATCGATCGCCGTGTCCGGCACGACGAACGCGCGCCGGATATTCTGATGACGCTGGTCCGGATGCAGCAGAGCCTGCGCATCGGTGTCGCGCTGGCGGATGACCAATTGCGCTTCAAGTCTTATCCCGAGCGCGCGCGACAGCGGCTTGGCTATTTCCCATGCTTGATTGTACCCGCGCTCGGCCAGCCGCCTGCGGCCCAGCGGCACCGCGGTCAACAGCGTCGGCAGCGGAATCTCTTCTGCGCGCTCCTGCAGCAGTGCGTCACGCAGCGCGTGTGCGAATAGAGGCGCGAGCGCCAGTCGGCTGCCGAATTTCAGGGCCAGCACGAGTTGATCGATCGGCGCCGCGTAATCGGCCGCCACGATGGTCGCGTCGAAGGCGGGCGGTTGAGTCAGGCATTCACCGCAACGGCTCGCCGGCGCGTTCCCCTTGACCGGCATCGGAATCGCGCATTGCGTGCAACGGGGACCGCCGCGGCCGAAGAATTGCGCATGGCAGCCCGCGCAAATCGCCGTCTCGCCGCTGCTGCCGCACAACGCGCAGGACGATGGCAATAGCGACGGCAAACGTGTCGACAGGTGCTGCGACCAGTGGCGCAAGCGGGATAACATAAAGCAGGGATCCTTCAAACGTGTAAACTAGGCGCGATTATCTCATCCAAATTAACGATTCTTCGTGTCCCAGTCCTCATTACCCGCCGATTCCAGGTCCAGTGCGCCGATCGACCTGCGTCTGGTGCGCAAGCTATTCGCTGCGCCGGAGCGCGTGATCGAATCCGATTTCCTGCGGCGCGAGGTGGCCGGCCGCATGCACGAGCGGCTGGCGCTGGTGCGGATCGCACCGCGCCGCGTGCTCGACGCCGGCTGCGGTGAAGGCGCGGATCTATCGGCGTTGCAAGGCAGCTTCGCCGAGGCACAGGTGCTCGGCGTCGATGCGTCGCCGGCTATGCTGGCGGCCGCGTGCCACCGGCAAGCCGCGGCACGGTCAACGCTTGGACGGGCGCTGGCGAGATGGCTGCCGGCCAAGGCCGGCGCCGCAATCGGCCCGAACGCCGATCTGCTGTGCGGCGATTTCGGGCAACTGCCCCTCGCGGTCAATACGCTCGACCTGGTCTGGTCCAACCTGGCTTTGCATTGGCACCCGCAGCCGGATCGCGTATTCGCGGAATGGCGGCGCGTGCTGCGAGTCGATGGCTTGCTGATGTTTTCCTGCTTCGGCCCGGACACGTTCAAGGAGTTGCGGGCCGCCTTTGCGACCGTCGACGAGGCGCCGCACGCGCTGCCTTTCGTCGATATGCACGACCTCGGCGACATGCTGGTCAACGTCGGGTTTTCGACGCCGGTAATGGATATGGAAACCATTACCGTGACTTACGAATCAGTCGAAAAACTAATGGCCGACGTGCGCGCCTGGGGCGGAAATCCATTGGCGACCCGGCGCCGCGGCTTGCTCGGTCGCGCGCGCTGGCGCCGGGTCGTGCAGGCGCTGGAGCTGGAGCGCTCGCGCCGCGCCGATGGCAGGTTCCCGCTCAGCTTCGAAATCATTTACGGCCACGCATTTCGTCCGGTGCCAAGAACAACGGCCGCGGGTGAAACCATCGTCCGGCTGGATTTGCATCCAAAGCGCCGGTGAAATCCGCCATTCCGCGGAGCGTGCCCAAATGCAGCATGGATAAACTGGTTCAAATGAGTGCGTCACAAAGGCGCAAGGCGAACAATGACGGTGGGCACAAACCGCTCGAAATGGTGCTCGTCGCGGGCTCTCGCCATGTTTTTAGCTTGTTAAGATGGGCTTTCCTTGATTATAATCAAGGACAAAACAAAAATGAGTCGACCAATAGCAAGTCGCCTTGTTTGTCCGCAATTTTGCATCTTAATGTAGAGCGGCCCGCCATCAACTGGCTTGATGGCGGGCCGATTGTTTGACAGAATATGAGCGGTCGCGTGTGCGCAGCAATCAGCGCCACGTGCGCCGACCTCGATGAGTGAGTCAGAATTCTTATATCGGGCATTTGGGGAAACTATGAAATATGCGAAGCGCCTTCAATCGTTGATGCTCGGGGCATCGCTCCTGGCGGCTGGTATGCCGTCATGGGCGGTGACCGATAGCCGGGGTGGCCCGTCTGTGCTTCAGCTCAACTTTCAGCAGCCGGTCACGCAAATCGCGCAACAGATCTATTCGTTGCATACCTGGATGATGGTGGTCTGCCTGGTGATCTTCTTTGCCGTGTTCGGCGTCATGTTCTGGTCGATCTTCAAGCATCGCAAGTCGCTTGGCCACAAACCGGCCACTTTTCACGAAAGCACCACGGTAGAAATCCTGTGGACTATCGTGCCGTTCGTCATCGTCATCGGCATGGCATTGCCGGCCACCAGAACGGTGGTGGCGATGAAAGACACGTCCAACGCCGACCTCACCATCAAGGTGACGGGCATGCAATGGAAATGGGGCTACGATTATCTGAACGGCGAGGGCGAGGGCATTTCCTTCCTGTCCATGCTGTCGACGCCACGCACGCAAATCGGGTTGCCGGGGGTGGCGCCGACCGAAGCGCGCGGCGAGAATTACTTGCTTGAAGTCGACAATCCAGTGGTCGTACCGGTCAACAAGAAGATCCGGATCGTGCTGACGGCCAACGACGTGATTCATTCCTGGGCGGTGCCGCGCTTCGGTGTCAAGCAGGACGCGATTCCCGGATTTGTGCGTGATACTTGGTTCAAGGCCGAAAAGGTCGGCACGTACCGTGGCGAGTGCGTCGAGCTGTGCGGTAAGGAGCACGCGTTCATGCCGATCGTGGTGAATGTGGTGAGCGACGACGACTACACGAAGTGGGTTGACGGCAAGAAGAAAGAAATGGCGGCCAAGGCCGAGGACCCGAACAAGACCTGGACCATCGATGAGCTGAAGACCATGGGCGCTAAGGTCTACGCGACGAATTGCGCGGTGTGTCATCAAGCCACCGGCAAGGGTGTTCCGGGCGCATTTGCTTCGCTCGATGGTTCGCCAGTCGTTAATGGTCCGAAGGCCGGTCAGATTCAGGTCCTGCTCAACGGCAAGAACAGCGGTGCCTTCTCTGCGCAAATGCCGAGCTGGAAACAGTTGTCGAATACGGACATTGCCGCGGTCATCACGTATACACGCAACAGCTGGTCCAACAAGGCCCAGGAAAACATCGTGCAGCCGGCTGAAGTGCTGGCCGCACGCAAGTAGTCAAGCGTATTGCGGGACAGCGTTTGTCAGGCGCCCGGCGCGCCGAAATGCCCTGTCTCCAAGAGATTAAAAAACAGGAGTTCGAGATGAGCACAACCGCAATCGATCACGCACACGATCACTCTCACGACGCGCATGCGCACGATGATCACCCGCACGGCTGGCGCCGCTGGCTGTACGCGACCAACCACAAAGACATCGGTACGCTGTACCTGTGGTTCTCGATGACCATGTTCATGACCGGCGGCGTGCTGGCCCTGATGATCCGTACCGAACTATTTCAGCCCGGCCTGCAATTTTTCCGTCCGGAATTCTTCAATCAGCTGACCACGATGCATGGCTTGATCATGGTGTTCGGCGCCATCATGCCGGCCTTCGTCGGCTTCGCCAACTGGATGATCCCGCTGCAAATCGGCGCCGCCGACATGGCGTTTGCCCGGATGAATAACTTCTCGTTCTGGTTGCTGCCGCCGGCGGCTCTGCTGCTGACGACTTCGTTCCTGGTGCCGGGCGGTGCCTCCGCTGCGGGATGGACGATGTACGCGCCGCTCTCGACCCAGATGGGACCCGGGATGGATATGGCAATTTTTGCGATCCATCTGATGGGCGCATCGTCGATCATGGGTTCGATCAACATCATTACCACGGTCCTGAACATGCGCGCGCCCGGCATGACCTTGATGAAGATGCCGATGTTCTGCTGGACCTGGCTGATTACCGCCTACCTGCTGATCGCCGTGATGCCGGTGCTGGCAGGCGCGATCACGATGACGCTGACCGACCGCCATTTCGGCACCTCATTTTTCAATGCCGCCGGCGGCGGTGATCCGGTGATGTACCAGCACATCTTCTGGTTCTTCGGCCACCCCGAGGTCTACATC
>DHXL01000146.1:0-143 GCA_002415335.1 Oxalobacteraceae bacterium UBA5157 | reverse complement strand
TTCTTCGGCCACCCCGAGGTCTATATCATGATCTTGCCGGCATTCGGCATCATCTCGCAAATCATTCCCGCGTTCGCCCGCAAGACGCTTTTCGGCTACGCATCGATGGTGTACGCGACCGCGTCGATCGCGATCCTGTCCTT
>DHXL01000321.1 GCA_002415335.1 Oxalobacteraceae bacterium UBA5157 | reverse complement strand
CTGCTGGCGGAAAAGCACAAGGTGGCGCTGATCTCGATCGGCAACGGCACCGCTTCACGCGAAACCGACAAACTGGCGCTCGATCTGATCAAGCTGCGCCCGGAATTGAAACTGACCAAGATCGTGGTATCGGAAGCCGGCGCATCGGTGTATTCGGCCTCCGAATTCGCGTCGAAGGAATTGCCCGACATGGATGTGTCGCTGCGCGGCGCGGTATCTATCGCGCGCCGGCTGCAAGACCCGTTGGCGGAGCTGGTGAAGATCGATCCTAAATCGATCGGCGTCGGCCAGTACCAGCACGACGTCGGCCAAACCCAGCTGGCGCGCTCGCTCGATGCGGTGGTCGAGGATTGCGTGAATGCGGTCGGGGTCGACGTCAATACTGCCTCGGCGCCGCTGCTGGCGCGCGTCTCCGGCTTGAATTCCAGCGTGGCGCAAAGCATCGTCACGTATCGCGACCTGAATGGCATGTTCGCTTCGCGTGCCGCATTGCGCGCGGTGCCACGGTTGGGCGACAAGACGTTCGAGCAGGCGGCGGGATTCTTGCGCGTGATGTCGGGTGAGAACCCGCTGGACGCATCGGCAGTGCACCCGGAATCCTATCCGCTGGTCGAGAAAATCCTGAGCGACATCAAGCGCGACGTCAAGGGCATCATCGGTGATGAAAGATTGCTGAAGTCGCTCAACCCGGCCAAGTACGCCGATGAAAAATTCGGCGTACCGACCATTACCGACATCCTGAAAGAACTGGAGAAACCGGGCCGCGATCCACGCCCCGAATTCAGCACGGCGACCTTCAAGGAAGGGGTCGAGGAAATCCGGGATTTGCGCCCGGACATGATTCTGGAAGGCGTGGTGACGAACGTCGCCGCGTTTGGCGCGTTCGTCGATATCGGCGTCCATCAGGATGGCCTGGTGCATATTTCGGCGCTGTCGAATACCTTCGTCAAGGACCCGCACACGGTGGTCAAGGCTGGTCAGGTGGTCAAGGTCAAGGTGCTGGAAATAGACGAAAAGCGCAAGCGGATCGCGCTGACCATGCGTTTGTCCGACAGCGCGCCGGTACCCGGCGCCAAACCGGAGCAACGCGCCGATCGCAACGATGCCAAGCGTCTGTCGCAGCACCAGCAGCAAACCCGCCCTGCGGCCCCGTCCAATGGTGCGATGGCGGCGGCATTTGCCAAGCTGAAAGCGTAATCCTCAGCGCAGACCCCCAGTTTTTCCTATAATGGTGTCATTAACCACTGTGAGGCAGTTATGAACGACGTGCAAAGCTGGATCAAAGAGACCGTGACCAAGAGCCCGGTCGTATTGTTTATGAAGGGCACCGCCCAGTTCCCGCAATGCGGCTTTTCCAGTCGTGCGGTGCAATTGCTGAAGGCGAGCGGAGTCGAGGATATCGCCACCGTCAACGTGCTGGATGACGCCGATGTACGCCAGGGCATCAAGGAATACTCGAATTGGCCGACCATTCCACAACTGTACGTCAAGGGTGAGTTCATCGGCGGCTCCGACATCATGAACGAGATGTTCGAATCCGGCGAACTGCAAGCGCTGCTAAAAGCCTGAAATGGGTGCGTCGCCCGACGCATCCGCAGCACCGCCTGATGCACCCAGGCGGCTGATCGTCGCCATCACCGGTGCCACCGGCGCGGTGTATGGCGTGCGGCTACTGCAGGTGTTGCGCGACCCGCGCGGCATCGAAACGCACTTGCTGGTATCGGATGCCGGCGTATTAAGCCTGCATCAGGAACTCGACATGAACCGCAAGCAGGTCGAAGCGCTGGCCGACGTGGTCTATAACGTGCGCGACATCGGTGCCGCGATCGCCAGCGGCTCGTTTCAGTCGGAAGGCATGATCGTCGCGCCGTGCTCGATGAAGACGCTGGCATCGATCGCGCATGGCCTGTCCGATAACCTGATCGCGCGCGCCGCCGACGTGGTGCTGAAGGAACGGCGCCGCCTGGTCTTGCTGGCGCGTGAAACCCCGCTGAATTTGGCGCACCTGCGCAACATGACGGCGGTGACGGAAATGGGCGGCATCATCTACCCGCCCTTGCCGGGCTTCTATCAGCGGCCGCGAACAATTGCCGAGATGGTCGACCACACGGTCGGGCGTGTGCTCGATTTGTTTGCAGTACCGCATGCGTTGACGCCGCGCTGGAATGGACTGAAGGCAACCGAATAGGGCGCTCCGAATTCGGCATGTTGCTGGCACTGAGGTTGCACGCCTGCCAAATCGGAAATAAGAAAAAACCCACGACCGTTGCTGATCGTGGGTTTTTATTGGTGCCGGCTGCCGGAATCGAACTGGCCACCTGATGATTACAAGTCAACTGCTCTACCAAATGAGCTAAGCCGGCGTAAAACTTGAAGAGGCGTATTTTACTTTATTTAATGCGCGTTAGCGTAGGCCTGCCGCCTTTTTTTGGTGGCTCAGGATCATCATCGTTGTGTGCGTCGGCAGAATTGTCGGCTTGTTCCGTTTGGGCATTGGGAACCGCCGTCAGCGTGGGGCCGGACGCCGGCGGCGATGCGGTCGTATCGGCGACGGAAGGCACCTCGGTAACGTGTTCACCCGTATGCTCGTCGCGCACGGGTGAACGGGTCACTTCAAATGCCATACCCTGGCCATTTTCTCGCGCATAAATTGCTACTACGTTTTCGACCGGTACCGAAATCTCACGCGACACGCCGCCAAAGCGCGCGTTGAAATGGATCAGGTCGTTATCCATCTTTAGTCCGCTGGTGGCGCCAAAACTGATATTGAGCACGATCTCACCATTCTTGACGAACTCTCGCGGCACGCGCGTCTGCGCATCGACCATGGCAGCCAGATAAGGCGTGTAGCCGTTGTCGGTGCACCATTCGTAAATCGCGCGCAGCAGATAGGGTTTGGTGGAGGTTTCAGGCATGGTCGGCTCAAATCCGCATTAGCGGCGCATCACTTTCTCGGACGGGGTAAGCGCCTCGATATAGGCGGGGCGCGAAAAGATGCGCTCGGCATATTTCATCAGCGGCGCGGCAGTCTTGGACAATTCGATGCCATAGTGGTCCAGGCGCCACAGCAATGGCGCGACTGCAACGTCCAGCATCGAGAACTCATCTCCCAACATGTACTTGTTCTTCAGAAACAGCGGCGCCAGCGTCGTCAGCCGATCGCGGATCTCCGCGCGTGCCTTCTCGTGTGTTTTTTCAGAACTGCGAGCTTTTTCATTTTCCAGCGTGTGCACATGCACGAACAATTCCTTTTCGAAATTGAACAGCATCAAGCGCGCCCTTGCCCGCATCAATGGGTCCGCCGGCATCAGCTGCGGGTGCGGGAAGCGCTCATCGATGTATTCGTTAATGATATTGGATTCATACAAGATCAAATCGCGCTCAACCAGGATCGGCACCTGGCCATACGGATTCATGGTTGAGATATCTTCCGGCTTGTTGAACAAGTCGACGTCGCGGACTTCGAAGTCCATGCCTTTCTCGAACAGCACGAGGCGGCAGCGTTGCGAAAATGGACAAGTCGTGCCCGAATAGAGAACCATCATTTTTATAGTTCCTTAGAAACAAAGGGGGCGAGACGTGTGACGGCTCACCCCGAAACGAATGCCCGCAAAGCGCGGACAAAATCACAAATTAAAGCATCTGGCTCCGCATCAA
>DHXL01000074.1:7243-9315 GCA_002415335.1 Oxalobacteraceae bacterium UBA5157 | reverse complement strand
ATTGAAAGCCTGAAATGGATGGATTCCGCATCGGTGGCGGACCTGGTGCGCAACGAGCATCCGCAGATCATCGCCACCATCCTGGTCCATCTGGAACGCTATCACGCATGCGAAGTGCTCGATCATTTCAGCGAGCGGCTGCGCAACGACGTGGTGCTGCGCATCGCGACCCTGGATGGCGTGCAGCCCGCAGCGCTGCGCGAACTCAACGAGGTGCTCACCAAGCTATTGACCGGTAATGAGAACCTGAAGAAGAAACCGATGGGCGGGGTACGTGCCGCCGCCGAAATCCTCAACTTCCTTTCCGGTGAAAACGAGCAATCGGTAATGGCGAACCTGAAGAATTACGACAGCGACATGGCGCAAAAAATCATGGACGAGATGTTCGTATTCGAAAACATCATGGACATCGACGATCGCGGCATCCAGGTCATTCTGCGCGAAGTGCAATCCGAGTCGCTGATCATTGCGCTCAAGGGAGCGGGCCAGGATCTGCGCGAAAAAATCTTCAAGAACATGTCGCAGCGGGCAGCCGAAATGATGCGCGAGGATCTCGAATCGAAAGGACCGGTGCGGCTATCCGAAGTGGAAGCGCAGCAAAAGGAAATCCTGCAAATCGTGCGCCGCCTGGCCGACGAAGGCCAGATCATGCTAGGCGCGAAGGGAGAAGACCAGTATGTCTAGCACCCTGCCGAAAGAACAGCAGTCCCCCTATCAACGCTGGGAATTGGCGTCGTTCGGCGATGAGCGCCCGAGCGCGCGCGCGAATGCGCCATCGAGCGCGGAACTGGCCCAGCAAGTCACCAGCACACGCGAACAGGCGCGCATCAGCGGCCATGCCGACGGCCATGCCGACGGCCATGCGCAAGGATTGGCTGAAGGCCGCGCCGCCGGGCTGAACGAAGGCCGGCTTCAGGCCGCGCAGGAACTGGTTCGGCTCCGGCAAATTGCCGAGACCTTTGGCACCGAAGTCGCGCAAGCCAACGAAGTGATTGCCGACGACATGCTGGACCTGGCACTGGATCTGGCCAAGGCGATGCTGAAAACCGCGCTCGCGGTGCGGCCGGAGCTGGTACTGCCGATTGTCGGCGAAGCGATCCGTTACCTGCCCTCGCTGCAGCAGCCGGCTTTGTTGTTCCTGCACCCGGATGACGCCGCACTGGTCAAGGACCACATGCAAGACGAGCTGACCAAAGCCGGCTGGCGCGTGGCTGAAGACATCCACCTGGACCGCGGCGGGTGCCGCGTCGAAACCGCCAGCAACCAAATCGACGCCTCGGCATCGACCCGCTGGCAACGTATTGCCAGCGCATTGGGCAAGGATTTGGACTGGCTGCAGTCATGAACCCCGTGCCCCTCCCGAGTACCCGCTGGCAAGCTTATTTGCGCGATTGCAGTGCGTTGGCGGCGATCGCCGAACCGATGCAGGTCTCGGGCCGCGTGACGCGCGCCGCCGGGCTGGTGATGGAAGCGGTTGGCTTGAAACTGGCGGTCGGCAGTGCCTGCACCATCCCGCTGCCGAGTGGCGCCAAGGTGGAGGCGGAAGTGGTCGGTTTCGACGGCGATCGCCTATTTTTGATGCCGCAAAGCGATGTCGAAGGGATCGTGCCCGGCACCCGCGTGTTCCCGGTGGAGACCGTGCAATCCTTGCCCAAGCCCGGTGCGGTGAGTCACCCGCGCCGTCGGCCGAGCGATCGCGGTCGTCATCTTCCGGTTGGCGAGGAATTGCTCGGACGGGTATTGGATGGCGCCGGTCGCCCGCTCGATAACCTCGGTCCGATCCACACCATGCATTCGGCGCCGCTCAATGTGCGCGCCGCCAACCCACTATCGCGCGCACCGATCACCGAAATCCTGGACGTTGGCGTGCGTGCCATCAACAGCATGCTGACGGTGGGACGCGGTCAACGCATGGGCCTGTTCGCCGGCTCCGGCGTCGGAAAAAGTGTATTGCTGGGCATGATGGCGCGTTATACCAGCGCCGACGTGATCGTGGTCGGCCTGATCGGCGAACGCGGCCGGGAAGTGAAGGAGTTCATCGAGCAGATTCTCGGCGCGGAAGGCATGTCGCG
>DHXL01000074.1:0-7037 GCA_002415335.1 Oxalobacteraceae bacterium UBA5157 | reverse complement strand
GCCGCCTATGCGACCGCGATCGCCGAGCACTTCCGCGACCAGGGCAAGAACGTGTTGCTGATCATGGATTCGCTGACGCGCTATGCGATGGCGCAGCGCGAAATCGCGCTCGCGATCGGCGAACCGCCCGCCACCAAAGGCTATCCGCCGTCGGTATTCGCCAAGCTCCCGATTCTGGTGGAGCGCGCCGGCAACGGCAAAGTCGGCGGCGGCTCGATTACCGCGTTCTATACCGTGCTGACCGAAGGCGACGATCAGCAAGACCCGATCGCCGATGCCGCACGCGCCATTCTCGACGGTCATATCGTGCTCGATCGCGCGCTTGCGGAAGGCGGCCACTATCCTGCCATCGACATCGAACAATCGATCAGCCGCGCGATGCATAACATCACCACGCCGGAACACCAGCAACTGACGCGCCGGCTGAAGCAACTTTACTCGCGCTACCAGCGCAGCCGCGATTTGATCAGCGTCGGCGCGTACAGCGCGGGCACCGACCCGGTCCTGGACCAGGCGATCGCGTTGAACACCAGAATAGAGTCATTTTTGCAACAGGACATCGCCGAGAGAGCCGATGTTCCCGAGAGCTTGGGGCGACTTACCGCTCTATTCCAGTGATGGCCGCTACACCACGAAAAATATAATTGACCACTATGGGCATTCCTTCCGCCATCAATACATTGATAGAACTCGCGACCAACGCCACCGACGAGGCCGCGAAACGGCTCGGCCATGCGATTCGCGCAGGGGAAGAAGCAGAGAAAAAACTCACGTTGCTGTTCGAGTACCGCGAGGATTATGCAGCCCGGTTTCAGAGCAACCTGGAGGCCGGATTGAGCATCTCCGGATATCGCAATTTCCAGCTTTTCCTCGATAAGCTCGATCAGGCGATCGGCGGCCAGCAACTGGTGGTACGCGACACACAGCGCCGCATCGGGGAAGAACGCAGCGCATGGCAGGCCAGCGAACGCAAGCGCATGTCGTATGGCACGCTGGTCTCGCGGGCTGTCAAGGAAGAGCAACGCAAAGAAACCAAGCGCGACCAGAAACTGACGGACGAACACGCTGCACGAACCAGCCAATACAAGCGCTAGAACAGGCGCCAGAGGACATCATGAATACACCAGCGGTCAACAACCCGGCGAGCATCTGTTCCAGCCCGGCATCGAGCAAGCCATCCAATGCGGGCAACTCCGACGTCGCGTTCGACCAGGTCTTGTCGCGCGAAGTGGCAGACCGCAGCGATGCCAGTTCAGCCGGCGCCAGTGAGGCCGCCCCTGCCGCGCCGCCCAGCCAGCCGAATGCCAAGCCGGCTGCTGCCAAGAGTCCCGATGACGACAAGCCGAAAGATGCCGCGGACACCACGCAGGCGGACAACAGGGCCCAGGCGCAAACCGCTTCGGCACAATTGCTGGCCTTCGTCGCCAATCTCGGCAACCTGAAGCCGACAGCCGCCGCGACCGAAGCTGCGGCGCTGAAGCCCGGCACCGGCGCAACGCAACCGCTCGACGCAAAGGCGTCAGTCAATGCCGATCCGCGTGCGGTGTCGAACGCACCTGCCACCGCAGCCGCAGCCGCAGCCGCAGCCGCAGCCGCAGCCGCAGCCACAGCCACAGCCACACCTGCGACGGATTTGAAGACGCAGGAAGCGCAAGCCGTATTGCCGGCGATCGACCTCGGTGCGCTCAAAGCCAAAGACATGCCTGTCACGAATCTCACCGGCATGGCACCGCTGCAGCAGGCTGCCTTCAGTGCGCAAGGATTGACCGGGCAAGTGGCCGAAAAACTCACGCCGCAAGTCGGTACTGCTGGCTGGGATCAGGCGCTCGGACAAAAGGTGGTCTGGATGGTCGCCGGCGCGCAGCAAAGCGCCACGTTGTCGCTCAATCCACCCGATCTCGGTCCTCTGCAAATCGTCCTGAACGTCTCCCATTCTCATGCCACCGCGACCTTCACGGCCGCTCAGCCAGAGGTGCGTCAAGCGCTGGAAGCGGCATTGCCGAAACTGCGCGAGATGCTGGGCGACGCGGGAATCCAATTGGGCCAGGCGACGGTCGGTTCGGGCAACCCAAACTCGAACTGGGGATCGGGCGGCCAGCAATCGCAGCAAGGTTCGGCGCACGCTGCCGACTCCGTCGGTGAGGCGCTCGCGACGCCGCTACGCACGTCGCGCATCCAGGCGGCAAGCGGCGGCCATGGCTTGGTCGACACGTTCGCCTAGACCGTTCTTTCGATCCTGTTTTTTAGATGGCATGCCCCGCAAGGGGACGCCGACTTGCTTGGCGCCGAAGTGAAGGCACGATCGGATGCAGGGCAAGAAACCAAGTCGGCATGTCACCGGGCTTGATCAGGGGCGCACGGGAAAATGAAGATTTCCCCTGCGCCCCTTGTAGTTTAAAATGAATTGGCAAGCCTATCCACTGCAAGCATTTGCGATCGCCGGAAATCAGCAGACGCGGTATGGATGCGCCGATCTGCAGCGACTTCGTCCTTCTTTTCAACGCATCCTGTCTGCCGTCTTTTCTTGATAATAACGAATAGTTGATGCACTAATGCCGTGCAAGAAGGAACAAGATGGCAACTTCAGCCTCCAAAACAGCGCCCAAAGCCGTCCCGAAGGCCATCGTGCCGCCGGCTGACGCGAAAGAAGAAGCGCCGGCCGTAAAGAAATCCAGGAAAAAGCGCATCGTGATGGCGCTGGTCGTGCTGACGGTCATCGGCGCCGGCGGCGCCGGCGGCTGGTACTATTTCGGCGGTCAAGATGCCACGACGCCGGGAGCCGCGGCCGATGCCAAGCCCGTGGTAGCCAAACCGCCGGTCTTCGTCATACTGGATCCGTTCACCGTCAATCTGCAGATCGAAACCTCCGACCAGTTCTTGCAGGTCGCGATGACGCTGCAGGTTGCCGACCAGGGTCAGGAAGACTTGATCAAGCAGTACATGCCCCAGGTTCGCGATCGCCTGTTGCTGCTGCTCTCCAGCAAAAAAGCGAGCGATATTCTCACCATCCCAGGCAAGAAAAAACTCTCCGAGGACATCATTGCGGAGGTGAACCGCCCCTTCACGCCGAAGGCTTCGCCGCAGGGCGTCACCGGCGTATTCTTCACTTCGTTCGTGATTCAGTAGCATCATGGCCGACAATTTTCTCTCTCAAGAAGAAGTCGATGCCCTGCTAAAGGGCGTCAACGGCGATCAGGACGACGCCAGTGTGCCGGAGGACAGCTCGAGCGTGCGGCCGTACAACCTGGCGACACAGGAAAGAATTGTCCGCGGCCGGATGCCGACCCTGGAGATCATCAACGAACGCTTTGCACGCTTGCTGCGCATCGGCCTGTTCAACTTTCTGCATCGCAGTTCGGAAGTATCGATCGGGCCGGTGCGCGTCTCAAAGTACAGCGAATTCATCCGCAATCTGGTGGTGCCGACCAATCTCAACCTGATCCACATGAAACCGTTGCGGGGGACCGGATTGATGGTGTTCGATCCGAACCTGGTTTTCCTGCTGGTCGATAACCTGTTCGGCGGCGACGGGCGTTTTCATACCCGCGTCGAAGGGCGCGACTTCACGCAGACCGAGCAACGCATCATTCAGCGCATCCTCGACATCGTCTTTGAAACCTATGCCAAGTCGTGGGAACCGGTTTATCCAGTCGAGTTCGAGTACATTCGCTCGGAAATGAATACGCAGTTCGCCAACATCGCGACCCCGAACGAGGTGGTGGTAGCCACGACATTTACGATTGAGCTCGGCCCGGTCAGCGGCGAAATGCATTTCTGCATGCCGTACTCGATGATCGAGCCGATCCGCGACCTATTGACCAGCAGCCTGCAAGGCGAAACGCTGGAAATGGACAAGCGCTGGGTGCGCCTGATGACGCAGCAGATTCAAACCGCGGAAGTCGAAATCGTCGCCGACCTGGGCGTCGCCAAGTCTTCGCTCGGCGCCATTCTGAACATGAAAGTAGGCGACATTATTCCGCTCGTGGTGCCTCCCACTGTCGAGGCGAAGGTGGACGGCGTGCCGGTGATGGAATGCAGCTACGGCAAGCTGAACGGACAATTCGCATTGCGCGTCGAAAAACTGATTACCCACAGCAGCAACGAGCTCGCTCAAGGAGATGACCATGGCTAACGAAACAGATCCGCAAGTCGCTGCAGAAGATGATTGGGGCGCGGCGATTGCCGAACAGGCTCAGGCCGAGGCAGCGCAAGCGGCGGCCGCATTGACGGCGCAACAGACGAACCCCGCGGTTTTCAAGGACCTGGCGGGCGGCATGAAGGGCGAGACCCATAATGATATCGATTTCATTCTCGATATTCCGGTCCAGCTCACGGTGGAACTGGGCCGCACCAAGATCGCAATCAAGAACCTGCTGCAACTGGCGCAAGGTTCGGTGGTCGAACTCGACGGCATGGCCGGCGAACCGATGGACGTGCTGGTCAATGGCTGCCTGATCGCGCAAGGCGAAGTGGTGGTCGTCAACGACAAGTTCGGTATTCGCCTGACCGATATCATCACGCCCTCCGAGCGCATCAGAAAACTCAATAAATGAAAATTTCGACCCTCGCCACGACCGCATTACTTGGCTGCGCGAGCGTGGCAAACGCCGCCGACGCGGCTCCCGCTACCTCGTCCGGCAATCTGCTGCGGGTATTGATGGGCTTGATCGTGGTACTGGGATTGATGGCCGCCGCGGCCTGGACGCTGAAGCGATTCGGCGCCGCAAAGTCGGCTGGCGGCACCGTCGTGCGCATCGTGGGCGGAGTAAGTGTCGGCAACCGCGAGCGAGTGCTGGTAGTGGAAGTGGCGGACCAATGGATCGTCGTGGGCGTGGCGCCCGGGCGAGTCAATGCGCTGGCGACAATGGCGCGTAGCGAAACCAACCCGACCGGCAGCGCAAGCACGGAAGCAGGCCCCGCCAGGAATTTCTCCGCCTGGCTGAAACAGACAATTGATAAACGCAATGGCAATGCATAAAGAAGCAAGGCTGTCGACAGCGTGGCGGCTATTGCCGTTATTGCTGCTCGGTGTTCCGTTGATCGCCGCCGCGCAGCAAGGCATGCCGGCACTGACGAGCACCCCCGCCCCGGGCGGCGGTCAGACCTATTCGCTCAGCCTGCAAACCCTGTTGCTGTTGACGTCCCTGTCATTCCTGCCAGCGGCCTTGATGATGATGACCAGCTTCACGCGCATCATCATCGTGCTGTCGCTGCTGCGCCAAGCACTTGGTACCCAGTCCGCGCCGCCGAACCAGGTCATGCTCGGGCTCGCGCTGTTTCTCACTTTGTTCACGATGGGGCCGGTATTCGACAAGATCTATGTCGACGCTTACCAGCCGCTGTCCGAGAACAAGATTTCGATGTCTGAGGCGCTCGACAAGGGCGTCGCACCGCTCAAGACCTTCATGATGAAGCAAACCCGCCAGGCCGATCTGGCGCTGTACGTGAAACTCTCGAACAGCCCCGCGCTGCAAGGGCCCGACGACGTACCGCTGAGGGTGCTGATTCCGGCATTCGTCACCAGCGAACTGAAGACCGCATTCCAGATCAGCTTCGCCATCTTCATTCCGTTCCTCATCATCGATATGGTGGTCGCCAGCGTCCTGATGTCGATGGGCATGATGATGGTGTCGCCCGCGATCGTGTCGCTGCCTTTCAAGCTGATGCTGTTCGTGCTGGTCGACGGTTGGCAGTTATTGATCGGCTCGCTGGCCCAGAGTTTTTATTAAGGAATCGAGATGACCCCTGAAAGCGTCATGACCCTTGGCCGCCACGCGATGGAAGTTACCTTGATGGTGGCGGCACCGATGCTGCTGGTTGCACTTGCCGTAGGCCTGGTCGTCAGCATTTTCCAGGCGGCGACGCAAATCAATGAAATGACCCTGTCTTTCATTCCCAAACTGGTCGGGATTTTCGTCGCGCTTGTCGTGGCCGGTCCCTGGATGCTGTCGGTCATGCTCGACTACATGCGGGAAATGTTTTCCGGCATTCCGGGCATGGTCGGCTAATCTGTCCGCATCAAACTTCACGACATGATCACGTTCACCAGCTCCCAGCTGCACGCACTGGTAGCGGGCTTTCTGTGGCCGCTCACGCGCATTCTCGGCCTGATCGTCACCGCGCCGCTATTTGGCAACGGCAGTGTGCCGGCACCGGTCAAGATCGGTCTCGGCGTCCTGCTCGCCATGATCGTCGCTCCTGCCCTAGGCAACCTGCCCGCACTGGATCCGATGTCGCTCGCCGGTTTGCTGATTCTCCTGCAACAATTCGTGATTGGCCTGGCGATGGGGTTCGCGATGCGCATCGTCTTTGCCGGCGTCGAAATGGCGGGTGAAATCACCGGGCTGACCATGGGCCTCGGCTTCGCGACTTTTTTCGATCCTCAATCGCAAGGACGCTCCTCGGCCATCAGCCAGTTTCTCGCATTACTGGTGCTGATGATCTATCTGGCGGCGAATATTCACCTGGTCGTACTATCGACGCTGGTCGAAAGCTTCTCGACACTGCCGATTACGACGACGCCGATCGACGGCCACATGTTCGGGCAATTGGCGAATTGGGGCGGGCGTATTTTCGGCATTGGGGTCCAGTTGTCGCTGCCGCTGGTCGCTGCCCTGCTGATCACTAACGTCGCGCTCGGCATCCTGACGCGCGCGGCGCCGCAGCTGAATCTGTTCGGCATCGGCTTCCCGATCACGATCGGTGTCGGATTCATCATGATCGGACTGGCGCTTCCCTACCTGGCGACACCGATGGGACGCGTGCTGGAGGACGGGATAGAAATGATCAGGCAGATCACGGCACAGGCGCCGCCGGTGTCGCCCTGAACGGGCACTCGCCGGGCACTAGTTCAGATAGTTGAACAGCGAGAGCCCGGCGATCTTGGCGAAAGATTGTTGTGCGGCGGTCAGTATCGTTTGCTGCTGGGTCAAGTCGGTAATCGCCTTGGTGTAATCGAGATCCTGCAGCTGCGACAGTGTCTGCGAATACTGCACGTTCCGATCGGCGCCCGCGCTGTCGAGAGAATCGAGTTCCTT
>DHXL01000128.1:17631-24295 GCA_002415335.1 Oxalobacteraceae bacterium UBA5157 | reverse complement strand
AGCATGCAACACTGCACTAGCCGGACCGGGTCCCGCAGGCTCCGGTTCGGCCGGCGTCGTCGGCGCATGCGCCGGCGGCAATGTATACAAATCACGACGAAATCTTCATGCTTAAACTCTTGTTCTGGAGTCTGGTCGCGGCCAACGGCGCGCTGTTTGCGTTCCAGCAGGGCTATCTCGCGAAACTGATTCCCGATGGGCGCGAACCGGCGCGCATCGCCCAGCAATTCAATGCCGACAAAATCAAGCTGATTGCGCCACCGAAGCCCGCCACAAGCCCTGCGCCGGCCGGCGGCGCGGAGGCTGCTCCGGACCTGGAACCGGTGCTGGCGCGCGCCCGCGCGGAGCAGGAGGCACTCTCGTGCACCGAGATAGGCGACTTCGACGCGGCGGAGGCCGGGCGCTTTGAGACCGCGTTGGCTGGTTTGGCGCTGGGCGACAAGCTATCGCGGCGCGCCGTGCAGACGGCGGCAAGCCACATGGTGTTTATTCCCTCTCTGGGCAGCAAGGAGGCGGCCGACAGGAAAGTCAGCGAACTGCGGCGCCTCGGCATTACCGATTCTTACATCATCCAGGACGCCACCGAACTGCGCTGGGGCATCTCGCTCGGTGTCTTCAAGAGCGAGGACGCGGCGCGCGCACATCTGGCCGCACTCACGCAAGAAGGCGTGCGCAGTGCGCGTATCGTGACGCATGGCCTGACGTCGAATCGGGTCGCGTTCCAGTTGCGCGCGCTGGATGCGGACGCGAAAGCCGGGTTGACCAGGATCATCAGCGATTTTCCGCGCCAGCAGGCACGCGCCTGTCAGCCGGCCTGAAGCGGGGAATCCGGCGGCGGTGGCCGGAGCTCGTCTGCAGCGGGAGAATTCTCTCAGAGCATTTCGCGCTGCTCGATCAGTTGGCCGCCAATCGATTGGTAAATCACCACGGTTCCATCCTTGACGTCGCCCTTGGCGTCGAATTCGACGATACCCTGGATCTTGCCGTCGAACGAGCCTGTCGCGAGCGCCGGCAGGTACTTCGCCGGGTCGATCGAATTTCCTTCCTGCATCGCCTGTGCCAACACGTGGATGCCGTCGTACGCCAGCGTCGAATACGCACCGGGCGCGCCGTACTTCGCCTTGTACAATTGCGTGAAGCCGATCCCGGCGGCCAGCCACGACGGTGGCACGCCGGCGACCGTGCAATAAAAATTGCTGTCCGCCGCGCCGCCCGCGTTCTTGATGCTGGACGGGTCGCACATCGCGTCGGCGGCGACGAATTTCCCGGCCCAGCCGGCCTTGCGCAGCGCTTTCAGCAGAGGCGACCCGAAGCCTTCGTCGCCCCCCATGAAAACGACGTCGCCATTCTTGTCCTTGATTCGTTGCGTCAGCGCGTCGAAATCCGCGCCCTTGGGGTCGATGCTTTCATGCGGGACAACCAAATTCCTGAGCTTGAATATCTTGTTGACCTCGTCGCTCAAACCGACCCCGAAGGTCGTCTGGTCGTCCACCATGTAAATCGACTTCGCATGCAATTTCTCGCTGATCAGCTTGCCCAACGCGCCGCCTTGCTGGATATCGTCGGCCGTGATGCGGAAGGCCGTCTTCAATCCCATGCGCGTGTATTTTGGGTTGGTCGAGACCGACAATTGCGGAATCCCCGCTTTTGCGTAAAGGGGTGCGGCGGCGATCGTCACGCCTGAATTGAGATGGCCAAACACGGCCACCACGCCGGCGTCGATCAGCCGCTGGGCGGCGGCCTTGCCTTCTTCGGGGGAAGCCTTGTCGTCCTCGGTCAGCATCACGAAATGTGCGGTTTTTCCGCCGATTGTGAAGGAGTCCGAGTTCAGTTCGTCCATCGCGACTTGCGAGCCTTTCGCCATGTCATTGCCGAATGCCGCCAGCGGGCCGGTCATCGGCCCGACCACGCCGATCTTCACGGTTACCTGGCGGCTGCATGCGGCGAACAGGACCAGCGCCAGGACGGCACAGGCGATCCGCTCGATATGGGCGTTTGATTGCTTCATTATTGTCTCCCCGAATTGGTATGAATGCCGCTTGATCATAGCGGCCGGGAGCAAGAATTAAATCTTGAAGTTGACCTGATTTCGATCGTTTATTCTGCGTCGCCGCCGACGCGGTCGGTGCTCGCGCGCGGCCCTTGTTTATTTGCCATCCGAGGCCGTCTGTTCAGCGCGCGCCGCGATCAGGGTCTTTAGGCAGGCCGGGCAAAAACAGCTTCCCGCGGGGTCGGCGCCGAGTGCCTGCAAGTCGGCCGGACTCAGGCTCGGCAAGGCACTGCACCAGCAAGGCCGGTCCTTCGACTCGTCGACCGGCGCGCAAGAAAACATCGCTCCGCAGCGTGGGCAATTGCTCATTTCGGCTCGCCGTCGAGAAGCGCGTCATCCTCCGCGCCGAGCCTGCGCATCGCTTGCCGAATCAGCGACATTTGTGCGCTGAAATTGGTGCAGGCGTGGCAAACCATCAGGTGCAGGCGCACGCGGGTGCGCTCGATCAGCGTCAAGTTGCGGTCGAGACCTTCCGACACCAGGCGGTGCACTTCGCGGCAGGTAGGTTTGAGTCGCATGGGTTCGGCTTTCTCCGTCACGTCCATCTCCGATCGGCTAGCATCGGTCCGGCTGCTTGCCGAACCAGTTCAAGTCCAGGCATTCCCTCAGTCGGACGCGAGCACGATAGAGCATGACCCAGGCATTAGACGCGGAAATACCCAATTCCTTACAGATTTCATCGGTCTCCAGTTCCAGCCATTCGCGCATCATGAAAATGCGGGCGGTCTTGGCCGGCAGCTTCTCCAGGCAAATTTCCATGACGCGGAAGAAATCCTTCTGTTCCAGTGTCGCCTCCGGCTCGCCCCACGCCCGCGGCATTTCCTGCGTGTGGCCATCGGCCTTGAATAGCGCGTCGATCACGTCGTCTTCGGATTGGTCGTCCGCCGTCTCGATCTGGCGCGTGCGCTTGGAGGCGCGCAGGACGTCGATGATCTTGTATTTCATGATGCCGGTGACGTAGGTGCGCAGCGAGGATTGGCCGGCGAAGCGTTCCGGCTTTTCCAGCACCGCCATCAAGGCATCCTGCACGACGTCTTCGGCCATCGATTCGTTGCGCAATTGCAAAGTGGCGAAGCGCAGCAAGGCCGGTCGCAGCGCCGCAAGCTGAAGATCGAGGGGGGCGGTCATGGCGCGTAAATTGTCATTTGCGCAAAAGGCCGGCGGATCGGTGTGGACAACACAAGACAGCTCCTGAAAATCGGCAAGATAGACCGGCTTAAGTCTGGCACTTTACCTGTAAAATCGCGGGAACAAAAATTTTATCTATTGCACCACGGAGCCTGGCATCAACGGACAAGCCCGGCCCGATTGCAGCTCTGCCCGCCCTCCAACTCATCACACTCGCCATGACCGATTTGACTGATCCGAATACCGACTTGAGCCTGGTCGCCCCGCAAATCAAGGCGCAGATTCTCGCGGAAGCATTGCCGTATATCCGCAAATTCCACGGCAAGACCATTGTCGTCAAGTACGGCGGCAACGCGATGACCGAAGAGCGGCTCAAGCATGGCTTCGCGCGCGACGTGATCCTGCTGAAACTGGTCGGCCTGAATCCGGTAGTGGTGCATGGCGGCGGTCCGCAGATCGACAACGCGCTCAAGAAGATCGGCAAGCAAGGCACCTTCATTCAGGGCATGCGCGTCACCGACGAAGAGACGATGGAAGTGGTCGAATGGGTGCTGGGCGGTGAAGTCCAGCAGGACATCGTGATGCTGATCAATCACTACGGCGGCCAGGCGGTCGGCTTGACCGGCAAGGATGGCGGCCTGATCCGTGCCCGCAAACTGAAGATGCCGGACAAGGAAAATCCGGGCCAATTCATCGACCTCGGTTTTGTCGGCGAGATCGACGCCATCAATCCGGCGGTGGTCAAGGCCTTGCAGGACGACGCCTTCATCCCGATCATCTCGCCGATCGGGTTCGGCGAAGATGGCCAGGCCTACAACATCAACGCCGACCTGGTGGCGGGCAAGATCGCCGAAATCCTGAAAGCCGAAAAGCTGATCATGATGACGAATATCCGCGGCGTGATGGACAAGCAAGGCAATCTGGTGACCGACCTGACCGCGCGCGAAATCGACGAGATGTTCGCCGACGGCACGATCTCCGGCGGCATGCTGCCGAAGATTTCCTCGGCGCTCGATGCCGCCAAATCGGGCGTCAACACCGTGCACATCATCGATGGCCGGATCGAACATTCGCTGCTATTGGAAGTGTTGACCGAGCAAGCGTTCGGTACCATGATCCGCTCGCACTGAGCCAAACGTCCGCACATCCGCCGGTCATCGTGCCAAAAACCATGCCGCTCTGGCTATTCGACCTCGACAATACTTTGCACGACGCGTCGCACGCGATCTTCCCGGCGATCAATGCCAACATGAACGCGTTCATCGCGCAGGTGCTGGGCGACGGCGAAACCCCGGCCGACGCCGCCACCGTCGACGCGGCGCGCCTGCAGTACTGGCAGCGTTACGGCGCGACCTTGCTCGGCATGGTGAAGCATCATCAGGTGCGGCCGGAAGACTTCCTGCGCGAGGCGCACCGCTTCGACGACTTGCCGGCGATGATCAGAGCCGAACGCGGACTGGCGCGCCTGCTCAAGCGGCTACCCGGCCGCAAGATCCTGTTGACCAACGCCCCGCAAAAGTACTCCCATGAAGTGATGCGCCACCTCGGCTTGCATCGCTATTTTGCGCGCCACATCGCGATCGAATCGATGCGCGTGCACGGCCGGTTGCGGCCCAAGCCTTCCACGCTGATGCTACGCAAACTGCTGGCACGCGAGCGCGTCGCGCCGCACCGCGGCATCCTGGTGGAAGACACGATCGCAACCCTGAAGGCGGCGAAGAAGATCGGCTTGCGCACCGTCTGGATCACGCGCTATCTGGCGAGCCATCCCAATTTGCAGCGTGGCGCCGGCCATTTGCCGAGAAAATTGACAAAGCGCCCCTTTTATGTCGATGTCAAAGTAAAATCGGTCACGCAACTTCCCGACTGTCTGCACCGATTGCGTTAAGAACAGAAAAATCATGGCAACCACGAAACCGGGCGAACGCAAGCTGCAAATTCTTCAAACCCTGGCCGCAATGCTGGAGCAGCCGAAGGGCGAGAAGATCACGACCGCCGCACTGGCCGCCAAGCTCGACGTGTCGGAGGCCGCGCTGTACCGGCATTTCGCCAGCAAGGCGCAAATGTTCGAAGGCTTGATCGAATTCATCGAGTCGAGCGTATTCGGACTCATCAATCAAATTACGGCACAGCAGGACAACGGCTTGTCGCAGGCGCAGGCGATCGCCGGCATGCTGCTCAACTTCGCCGAACGCAATCCCGGCATGACGCGCGTGATGATCGGCGATGCGCTGGTAAACGAAGACGAACGCCTGCAGGCCCGCATGAATCAGTTTGTCGAGCGCATCGAGCTGGCGCTGAAGCAGGCGCTGCGCGTCGCGGTCACGCAAGGCCAGGCCGACGAGACCGAGGTCGCCAGCCGCGCGAACCTGATCACGAGCCTGGTGATCGGACGCTGGCACCGTTTCGCCAAGACCGGCTTCAGGCAAAATCCATCCGAAGGCGCGCAGGCGCAGATCGCGTTACTGCTGGTGTGATTCCGTAGCGTGCGCCATGCGCACGAATTGCCGGCGCGAGACGCTTGATCGTGCGCATGGCGCACGCTACGACACGCGAGTCTCCCTTGGCGTCTGGCAAGAAGCCATAAACCTCAGTACACTCTCAGCCTTCGACCAAGCGCCTGCGCGGTCAATCATGAACCCGTGCGCCACCGCCATTCCAGAGAGTCATGACGTCCGCCAAAACCTTTCCCGCCTTCGCCTTCTTCGCGCTTCTGCTGGGCGGAGTCGCGATCGGTTTCGCAGGCATCTTCATGCGCCTGTCCGACGTCAGCCCGCTCGCCTCGGCGTTCTGGCGCATGGCGTTGGCCGCGCCGTTCCTGTGGGCATGGGCACTCGCGGTGCGCAAGCAGGATGAGGCCGGCAACAAGCGTACCGATTTCACGAAGGCGCTGATGCTGGCGGGAATTTATTTTGCCGCCGACATGGGTATCTGGCATTTGTCGCTGCATTACACGACCGTGTCGAACGCAACCCTGCTGTCGAATTTCGCGCCGATCTTTATCGCACTCTGGATGTGGTGGGCGCACGATATACGCTTCGCGCGCGTGTTCATCATCGGCATGACGATCGCCTTGGCAGGCGCCGTGCTGCTGGTCGGGCCGAACGCCGGCGGCAACGGCCATTTCGGCGCGCACAAGCTGCTCGGCGACGGCTTGGGGTTGTGCACCGCAGTCTTCTACGCCGGCTATCAATTGGTCATCAAGGATGCACGCAACCAGTATTCGACCGCGCGCCTGATGGCCTGGAGCACCACCATCACTGCGCTGGCCTTGCTGCCGTTTGCGCTGGGTTCCCCCGGCGCCTTCTGGCCGGCCCATGCGGGCGGCTGGTTGCCGCTGCTGGCACTGGCGCTGCTCGCGCAAATCGGTGGCCAAACGGTGATCGCGTACGCGTCGGCGCATCTGCCGGCATCGCTGTCGTCGGTCAGCCTGCTGATCCAGCCGCTGACTGCGACCATCGCCGCCTGGATCTTGTTTCAGGAAGC
>DHXL01000128.1:612-17373 GCA_002415335.1 Oxalobacteraceae bacterium UBA5157 | reverse complement strand
CTGCTTTGCGTTGCTGGACGATAGCGACGCCGGCAAATCACGCTTGTACACCGGCCATGTCGGCACGCTATCTTGCGCGCATGCGGCCGGCTTGCCGGCCCTGTTGGCCGAGATGCAGCAGGCGCTGCGCGACGGACGCCATGCGGTGGGCCTGTTCGCGTACGAGCTGGGCGCCGAACTGCACGGCGTCGCGCCGCGTGAAGGAACACAGGCCCTGAGCCAGGTGCTGCTGTTCGCGCGCTGCGACAGACTGTCGGCGACCGATGTCGACGCCTGGCTCAAGCAGTGCGATCGTGGCGGCCGCGATACCGATATCGCATCCGGTGCCGACAAGGCCGGCATCGCGAACCTACGCAGCAGCGTCGCGCCGGAACAATTCTCCGACGCGATCGCGCGCATCCACGCCTACCTTGAAGCCGGTGATGCCTACCAGGTCAACTACACGTACCGCCTGCGCTTCGACGCCTACGGTTCGCTGTACCAGCTGTACCTGCTGCTGCGCGCGCGCCAGCCGGTGCCATACGGTGCGTTGATCGCGCTGCCCGACGGTAGCGCGATCCTGTCGCGCTCGCCCGAGCTGTTCGCGCACCACGCGCAAGGCGTCGTGACCGCGCGTCCGATGAAGGGCACGGCCGCCGCCAGCGGCGACGCCCACGTCGATGCGGCGCGCGCGCTGGCACTCGCTGCCGATCCCAAAAACCGCGCCGAAAACCTGATGATCGTCGACCTGCTGCGCAACGACCTCGGCCGCATCGCCGCGCTCGGTTCGGTGCAGGTGCCGCAGCTGTTCGACGTGCAGCGCTACAGCAGCGTGCTGCAGATGACTTCCACCGTGCGGGCGCAGGCGCGCGCCGATGTGACGCTGGCTGATTTGTTTGTCGCGCTCTATCCGTGCGGCTCCATCACCGGTGCGCCCAAGCGCCGCACGATGCAAATCATTCGCGAACTGGAACCCGATCCGCGCGGGTTTTATACTGGAGCGATCGGCTGGTTCGAGCGGCCTCCGGAAGGGCGCAGCATCGGCGACTTTTGCCTGTCGGTCCCGATCCGCACGCTGGTACTGCAAGCGCCCGGCCGCGGCGGCGTGCGCGCCGGCGAACTGGGCGTCGGCGCCGGCATCGTGCATGACAGCGACGCGCTTGGCGAATACGCGGAATGCCAACTCAAGGCGCAGTTCCTGACCGGCTTGCCGAATGATTTCGAGTTATTCGAAACCATGCATGCGACGCGGATTGACGGCTGCCGCCATCTCGATTTGCACCTGCGCCGCTTGCGCGGCTCGGCCGCCTATTTCGGATTCGCGTATGACGAAGCGAACGTGCGCGCACTGTTGCAGAAAACCTGCGCCGGCTTGCCGGCAGCCGGTGCGCATCGGCTGCGACTGGCGCTGAATCAGACCGGCGTGTGCAGCGTGCAAACAGCAGCGCTGTTGCCGCTCGCGGAACCGGTCAAGCTGCTGATGGCGCCGCAGCCAACGATTGCGAACGACCTGTTCCTGCGCCACAAAACCACGCTGCGCACGCGCTATGACGCCGCATGGCGTGCGGCCGAAGCGCACGGTGCATTCGACATGCTGTTCTGTAACGAGCAGGGCGGATTGACCGAGGGTGCGCGCAGTAACCTGTTCGTCAAACTGGATGGCCGCTGGGTCACGCCGCCGTTGTCGGCGGGCTTGCTGCCGGGCGTGATGCGCGCGGTGTTGCTGGCCGACCCGGCTTGGGATGCGCGCGAGCGAAATCTGACGCCGGACGATTTGCGTGCGGCGCAGGAGATCGTGGTCTGCAATTCGCTGCGCGGCGTGCTGGCTGCGACTGTGCAGTCTTAGGGCGCCTCACAGCCGCCGCCAGACGCCGCTGGAACAAGCAGTTCACGCCGCGCCGATACGTGGCGCAATGCAATGAATCGCTATAGCTTGCGTGCCAGTTCCCTGATTCTGCGCATGATCGAATAACAGGAGGCGACGCGCCATACCAGCAGCGCTCCCGCAATCGCGCTCACCAGATAGGCCGCCTGCCGGCCGAAAAATATCGGCAGCAGGACCGTCGCCAGCGCAAAGAAAACCAGCACTTCCTTGCTCATCCATCCGGCAATTTCCGCGCGCTGTTCGGCCAGGGTATCAACCAGCAGCACCATCTGGCCCGCGGCCCGCTCAGCGCGAGCGGCTGACTTTCGGATTTCCTGCCACGGCAGATCGATCCGTCCGGAAGACCTGATCCGCGCCAGCAGCGCGAAGTAACGGTCCAGCGCGGCCCTGAGCCGGGCGCACGCCGCAGCCGTCAGCAGGCTGGCATCGCCGGCGTCGCGGATCGCCCCGAGCGTGGTCCGCAGTTCGCCTTTGCGGGAGCTGGATTCGTCCGTGTCGGTTATGCGCTGCCGCTCGCCGGCCTCGGCCTGGCGCTGAGCTGCTTTTTTCGCTTCAGGCAGCAGCGATTCGAGCACCAGCAGCGATGCCGCACCGAGCGACTGCGTGCTGCCGAGGTCGACCAGTCGGGCAGCGCACGACCAAGCTGGTCAGTTCTGCCGTCAAGCGCCGGGCATGCGCAGGCGTTCCGCCCATTGCGGATCGTAGGCGATCGCCAGCAACCGCGCATGCATGTCTGGCACCTGTGGCCGGACCGATTCGCGGCTGCCATAAACCAGCTGATCGAAATTCACGTACTCGCCATGCGCATGGGCCGGCACTTTTTCCCTGATCAGCGCGAGTCCGGCATGCCACAATCTGTGAGAAACCATCGCATTGCGGATAGCGTGCGCTGTGCACACGACCGAGGCATTGCTAGGGATGCAAGTTCGTCGCGGGAGCGCACCCATGGATTCGTGCGCACAGCGCACGCTACGCCTGGCGGCATCGGCAATGTAGCTTGCGCTGTGCGCACGACTGGGAATTGGCAATGCCGATCGACGGGGGATCGGGTTTTTGTCTATCGCATCGCGATATTATTGCTGACAGCCCGACCCGGAAACAACACCAGCCACGTCGCCAACACCACCAGCGCACAGCCGATCAAGGTATTCAAGTTGACGGTCTCGTGCAGGAACAACGCACCCCACACCAGCGCAAACAGCGGGATCAAAAACGTTACGGTCAAGGCCTTGGTCGGTCCGAGATCCGCGATCAAGCGGAAGTATATGAAGTACGCAACCGCGCTGCATAGCAAGCCCAGCACGGCCGCAATCACCAGAATGAAAGGCGTGATTTCGGCGCGCACCGGCGCCAGCGTCAGAAACGGCAGGATCACGAGCGCCGCACCGAGTTGCGAGCCGGTCGCCATCAATGGCGGCGCAATGCTGACCGACGCCTTCTTCGAATACGCGCCCGCCACACCGTAGCACATCGCCGCGCCGACGCAAGCCAGCGCCGCGAGCAACAGCTGCGGCGTGAACTGTGCCGGGCCGAGCCGCACCAGGAACGCGACACCGGCGACGCCGATGAACAGGCCGCCGATCTTGCGCGCGGTCAGCCGCTCGCCCAATACCGCCGCCCCGATCAATGCGCCCCACAGCGGACTGGTCGCGTTGACGATCGCGGAATACCCGGCCGGCAGCGTCAGCGCCGCATACGCAAACAGCGCGAACGGCAGCGCCGAATTGATCGTGCCGAGTATCAGGTACTGTTTCCAATTGCGGCCAAAATACATCGCGCGCCGCGTCGCCGCCATGAACAGCAGCATCGCGCCGCCGGCGATCGCGACGCGCACCTCGGCGGTCCATAGTGCACCGAGCACCGGCGCGACGATGCGCATGAACAGAAAGGATGCGCCCCAGATGGCGGCGAGGGTGATGAGACGGATCAGATCGGCGCTGCGCATGATGATTCTTCGATGATAACGGAGTGCACAGGATAGCGCAGGCGGGCGGGTCGTGTTGGCCGCAATCGGACATGTAATTTGGCGCATGGTTTGCAATTCTCGACGCCTGGATATGGAACAAGTCTGGAACGAGTCGGCGTCTGTTTCGGCTTTTGCGTTTGCCGTGCTAAAGTTGCCCGAGCATTTCCAATCCAACCTACGAATCACTCCCCAAGGATCATCGTGAATAGACTCCTGTCAACTGCCGGTCTGCTGTTCGCTCTTGCAGCGCCCGCTTTCGTGCAAGCCCAAGTCGCCGTACAAGCCAACCCGGATCACGCGCAACTTCTCGCGAGCCCCGATGCGCGGCTCGCGGCGAACAAGCGACTAGTCTATGATTTCTGGCGCGAGGTGGTCGAGGCGGGGCACATGGAGCTTGCCGACAAATACATGGACGAGTCCTACATCCAGCACAACCCGAATGTGCCGACCAGCCGCGCCGCATTCGTCCGCTACTTCTCGAAAATATCCCGACCAAAACCAATCGAACCGCTGGTGAAGGCGCCGTTGGTTTCGATCGTGGCGGATGGCGATTTCGTGGTCCTGAGCTTCGTGCGCGACGGCAGCGCATCGAAGGACGTGACGAAGCACTACACCACGACCTGGTTCGACATGTTCCGCGTACAGGACGGCAAGATCGCCGAGCACTGGGACGGCGCGCTAAAACAGTAAATGGTTCGCCACGCGGCGAGTGCGTCGCCATAGGTCAGCGACTGCGGCCTTATGCCTCGACCGTCAACGCATCTTCCGGCTCCGGATGACGGGCGGTCAGCACCAAACCCATCGCAGCCAGTACGATGGCGGCACCGAGCAGCGTCGACAGGCCGACCGCTTCATGCAGGAAGATGAACGCCCACAGCATGCTGAACAACGGAATTAGAAACGACACCGACATCGCGCGCGTCGGTCCAATCTTGACGATCAGCGGGATGAAAATCGCCTGCGCTACTGCCGACGACAACAGCGACATCGCTACCACGCACCATATCGCCGTGGCTGACGGCGTCGCCGTCGGCAGCGAAAACGGCAAGGTCGGTGCCATGATCAGCGCGCCCCACAGCATCGAGCCGGTGGCCATCGCGATCGGATGGATGCCGCCGCTCGCACCGCTCGGGCGCCCGGTTTTTTTCACGATGATGCTCGACACCGCATAACAGCCGGCAGCCAATAGGCAGGCCGCGGCCGCCAGCAAGACTTTTGCGTCGAGCACCAGGGCGCCGGCGCCAACCAGCACGCCGACCCCGGTGACGCCGAGCGCCAAGCCGGACAATTTGCGCGGTGTCATCCGCTCGGCCAGCCATAGCACAGAAAACAACGCGCCGAACAGCGGTGCGGTCGAATTCAGCAGCGCCGAATAGGCGGCCGGCAGGTACAGCGATGCAAATGAGAAGCAGGAAAACGGCAGCGAGGTCGCGAACAGCCCGACCAGCGCATACGACTTCGCGTTGTGCCGCCAGTTCATCTGCACGTCCGTCATGGTGGCGAAGCCGAGCAGCGCCACGCCGGCCAGCGATACGCGCAACAGCGCGGTCAGTAGCGGGCCGACTTCCGGTACCGCGACGCGCAGAAAAATGAAGGAGCCGCCCCAAATGGCGGCGAGAAAGACCAGCTTGATACTGTCGGTGGGAGACATGGCGGGGAGTATGGGGAAATTTGCTGCGAGGCAATTGTACCATCCGCACGGTCGTGCGGAAATGATGGGGCAAGCGACTTTGGGCCGGAGTCCGGCAAGCCGCATGCGCGACTCGACGTGTGACTCGTGATCGAGGTTTGTGAAGGATCGCTAGGCGAACAGCTTTTCAACCCTGAACAACGTGAGCGCGCCCATCAATGCGAAGATGCCGGCCGCAATCGAGTGAACCAGTTTCATCGGGATTTTCTCGGCAAACCGGTTGCCCACGAATACCGCAGGGACATCGGCGATCAGCATGCCCAAGGTGGTGCCGATCACCACCATCAACGGCGTGCCGTAGTGCGCCGCCAGCGCGACCGTCGCCAATTGCGTCTTGTCGCCCATCTCCGCGAGAAAGAACGTGATCAGCGTTGCGCCAAAGACGCCCAGGCGCTTCGCGACCTCGGTTTCTTCTTCTTCGATCTTGTCCGGGATGAGCGTCCATATCGCCATACCGATAAACGATAGTCCGAGCGCCCAGCGCATGACTTCCGGACTCACGACCGAGGTGATCCATGCGCCGAGCGCACCGGCCAATCCGTGATTGACCAGCGTGGCGCACAAGATTCCAAAAATGATCGGGATCGGCCGCTTGAAGCGTGCAGCGAGAATAAATGCCAGCAATTGAGTCTTGTCGCCGATTTCCGCCAGGGCGACGACGCCGGTTGAAACGAGTAGAGCTTCCATGTCGAGATTCCGTAGCTGGTGAAGAGCAATTGACTACACGTTGCCCACCAGCGCAAGGCGACGTATAGCCAAAAGTCTTGCTAAGCGTGAGCTGCGTACACCATGGTTCTGTGGAGCCAAGTATGTTGATGCACGCCACCTCATTGCGAGGTGAAGCTACTCCCTAAGGGCGGACGAATTATAACAGCCGTTGTTGCCTCGGCTTGATCCGGAGGCCGCTTCAGTGCTCAGCCCCAGACCTGACGCGAAACTCCGCGACCGAGCGCATCGGCGTCGTCGCCAGCGCAATCAAGACAATCACAATCAACATCGATCCGCTGCCGGCAAACAGAACCGCCGGCGTCATGCTGCGCATCAGCCAGCCGGTGATCGCCGCCGAAATCGGCGCGATCCCGACCATGATGAACATGAACACGCTCATGGTGCGGCCGAGCATCGCCGGTGCGACGCGCCGCTGCAACCACGTGTAGATCGTCACCACCAGGAAACCGCTCAGCATGCCGATCGTCAGCAGCAGCGCGCCCTGCCAGATCGCGTTGATGCTGCCCATCGGGATGAATAGCGCGCCGACGATGCCATCGATGAGCAGGATCGTCGAGCCGAAGCTGCCAGCGCGCAAATCAGGCTTGATGCCGGAGACGATCATGCCGATCAGCGAGCCGGCGCCGTGCATGCCGACCAGGATTCCGAAAGCGCTCGCGCTATGGCCCAGTTGTGCAGCGAGCACCGGCATCGCGACCTGGGCCGGTCCGACCACAAAAAGCATGACGGCGGCCCAGTATAAAAAGCAGATGCGCAGGTCGCGATCATTCCAGCACCAGCGCAAGCCATCGGCGACCGCGCCCAGCACGTGCCGATGCTCTGGTGTTCCCGGCGTGGCGGGCGCCGGCCGCATAGCGACCAGGCGCAGCGTCCAAGCCGACAGCACGAACGTGAGCGAGTCAAACAGGAATGCAAAACCGAGGCCGTGCGCATCGCCCACCACGCCGTTGCCGCCGTCGCCGAATACTGCAATCAGCAAACCGGCCAGTAGCGGACCGGCGAACATCGTCAGCTGGCGCAGGCCCATGAACAGGCTGTTGGCCGCTGGCAGCTGTTCGCGTTTGACGACGTGAGGCATGATGGAAGTGCCGGCTGGAATGCTGAATGCAGTTGCCAGTCCGATGCCGCCTGCCAGCACAAACACCATCCACAATTTCAATATTCCAAGTATCACCAGCGATGCCAGCAACCCAAGTAATACGAAGTTGATGTACTTGGTAATGATCAGCACCTGCTTTGGCGAATGGCGATCGACCAGCGCGCCGCCGAGCAGGATGAACAGCGCGCGCGGCACGCTGATTACGGCCAGTACCGCGCCCAGCATCAGCGTGTCGCCGGTCATTTTCAGCACCAGCCACGGCAACGCGATCAAGGTAAATTGGTCACCCAGCATCGACATCACCGAGCCGGTCAACAGCCAGCGAAAATTGCGGTCCTGGACCAGCGCGGCGCGCGCATTGGCGGTCTGTTTTTCAGACATGCGAATTCTTTTTTTGGATTGATGTCATTCGGATTGATGTGAGTCGAAATGGGAAAATCCCTGCTGCACAAACGCGATCATCGCGGGGTCGATGCCGCTCCCCATCAATAGTTCAGGCTCGGCTTGATGCGCGGCGCGCACCCGTTGCCGCACGATCGGATCGTCACCCCAGGCATCCACGTGGAGCACGTTCCAGCGCTGGATCAGCGCTTGCACTTCCGGCTGCTCGGGAGCGGCACCGTGCGCCATTTGTTGCCGAGTCTCGGCGATCAACTGCCGCCAGTGCTGCATATTCTTGCGATGTGAAATTCGCGTGCGGACCAGCTCGCCCGCGTTGAAATACCGTGCGTACAAGCTTAACCGTACCTCGAATGCGGCTTGCGAAATATAGTCGATCAGCGTTCCGTCGATGCCGGTCAGCACCTGCACGCTCGACTCGTTGCGGTGCATCGCCTCGAGCTTCAGGAAGAAACGCGGATCGTCGCCCATGGTCTGCTGCGCCAGCCGCATCCAACGTTTGGCCAAGGTCGCTGCTTGTGCGCTTTGCGGCGGCGTCTCTTTATCGATCAAGCCGCGTACTGCCGCAACCATCTCCAACCACTCGGCGCTAAGTGTGAGCTTGCTGCTACCGCGCCGTCGCCGCAGGTTCTCCACTTCCTCGTCGGTGAAGTACTTGCTGTACATGGTCATCATTTCGAGCGTCGTGAGCCATCCGTCGAGATTGGGTTCAGCCGCACCGGCCACACTCGCGACCAGATCCTTGAGCCGGTCGCGCAAGGCGGCTGCCTGCACAACCTGACGCTCGAGAGCGACAATCTGCTGTTCGATCACACTTTGCAGGTCGGCACCCGCGCCCGCCAGCAGCACGCCGATCTCGGCCAGCGAGAGATCGAGCCGGCGCAAAGCCTGAACCCGGTGCAGGCGCGCGATGTCGGCGCGATCATACAGCCGATAGCCGGCATCCGAGCGAGCCGACGGCGTCAACAATCCTATCGTGTCGTAATGATGGAGCGTGCGGACCGTCAAGCCGGTGCGTTTAGCCAGTTCACCTATCTTCAGCAGCATCGTGATTTCCTCTCGTTAGGGGCAAGATAGAGCCTGACGCAACGTCATGGTCAAGCGATTTTGATTTGATTCAGAACGAGGCTGCGGCGGGCTGCAGCGCTTAGGTCCCGGCGCGGGCGATAGTCACGGTCACGCGGCTTCGATGTCGACCGGCAGCCGGTATAACGCTCAAAAATATGCTTGCGCTGTGCCGCCGGCACACCCGGCCCGTTGTCGCACATTTCGAGCCGGATGCTATGCGATGCAACGTTCGAAATACGCCGCCGTGGACACTGTAGGCGGCGCCTGTTGCTGAACCATGAGCGCCCGGTAAAGTTTTGTAACGCGTGCCCGACTGGCAGCGCTTTACCGCGCTGGCGCGCTTCACCGGGCCCTGCGCGCGCCGCGTCTCAAGGCTTGACCGCGGCCGCCTTGATCTTTGCATGATCACCTGCCATGACGACGGTCAGCCTGGCCGGATCGATCGCCTTGCGGAACGCAGCATTGACTTGCTCGACGGTGAGCGCGCTGAGCTTGTCCTCGAACGCCTTGCTCCAGGCGAAGGTGCGGCCGAGATACAGGAAGCTGCTCCAGCCGGCTGCCAGGACACCGTCTTGTGCGCGGTTTTGCGCCCGGGTTTGCAGCAAGCCGGTCTTGGCGCGCGCGACTTCATCGGTGCTGAAGCCGTCCTTCAAGGCGCGCACCAATTCTTCCTTGAGCGCGGCATCGACTTTCGCCAGGTTTTGCGGTGCAGCGATCGCGCCCATGCTGAAATGGGCGGCACGATCAAGCGAGTCCACCGCGAGACCGGAGCCGCAGCCGTACGACAGGCCGTCCTTTTGGCGAATCCGTTGCATCACGCGCGAGTTGATCCCTGCGCCGCCAAATATGTAATTCGCGACCGTCATCGCGGGAAAGTCGGGATCGTCATCGCGCATATCGAGATTGAGGCGCGCGCTGTAAAAGCCGTTTTCCTTGTCGGGCGTATTGATGTTCTCGCGAACCGGCATGACGTCGGCGTAGCGTTGCGCCACGCGGGTATACGGCGCCGCGCTCTTCCACTGGCCGAATGCCTGTGCCACCACTTTGGTCGCGGCGCTCGCATCGAAATCGCCGACGATCGCCAGTTCGCCCTTGGATGCGCCGTAGAAATCCTTATGGAAGGCTTTTACGTCCGCCAGCGACACCGCCTTCACATTGGCGGCCATCTGGTCGATGGTTGCGACCGCGCGCCAATCACCTTGCGGATACACATTGAAATGCTCAGCGATGGCTTGCCGCGCCAGCGTCTGCGGGTCGTTGCGCATCGCGTCGATGTCAACCAGCGTTTGCTGGCGCAATTGCTCGAACTCGCTTTGCGGAAAAGCCGGCTCCTGCAGCACGTGCGCGACCAGGCGCAGCGCCTCGTCCAGATGCGCGCGCGTCGTCTCGAAGCGGAACGGATTGCCGGTGATCTTGAGCTTGGAGAATTCGTCGGCCAACTGATCGCGCGTGAATCCGCTGCTGCCGCGCATCAACATGGCGTTCGTCATGTCGGACACGGTCTTCTTGCCGAACAGCGTTTTCTCATCGCCCCAGTGCAAGCGCAGCGTCACCGCGACGGTCTCGCCGCGATTCTTTTTTGCCAGCAGCGCCAGATCGAGGCCGCCGACCTTGCTACGCACCGTGCGTGCATCGATATTGGCTTGCGACGGATCGAATGCCTCGGCGGCGGCGGCCTGTGTTCCCGCCTTGAAATCCTGCATCACGGTGGCTACCGCCGGCGCTGCCGGAATCTCGGCGCGCTGCGGATGATCTTCCGGCAGGAAGGTACCGACGATCCGGTTGTCGCGCTTGAAGTAGCGCGCGGCCACGGCGGCCACTTGCTCGGCTGTGACCTTGGTGGCCAGATCGCGCCTGTGGAACAGCAGGCGCCAATCGCCGAGCGCAATCGATTCGGACAGCGCGATGCCGACTTTTTCCGGGTCGCTCAGCGTTCTTTCTATGCGGTTCGCGTAGTCGCGCCGCACCCGCTCCATTTCCTCCGGGGTCGGCGGTGTTTTGCTGAATGCTTCGATGGCACCGACCAGCGCGTCGCGTACCGGTGCGACCGCCTCGCCTTTCTTGACGACCGCGCCAAGAATTTGCATGCCGGGCGCGTAGCCGTTCAACCCGTAATGGAACACTTCGGCCGCCTTGCCGCTTTCCACCAGGAGCTTGTGCAGGCGCCCGTTCGGTGTGTCGGCCAGGATCTGGCAGGCAAAGTCGAGCGCATCGCTGTCGCGGTGCAGCGTACCAGGGCTCTTGTAGCCTACGTCGATCAGCTGGATGTCGCCCTTGCGGCGCACGGTGAAACTGCGGTCGCCATCCTGGGTCGGCTCCACCGTCCAGAATTCGGGCAGCGCGCGCGCCGGCTTTGCGATCGGCCCGAAAGCATGCGCGATCCAGTCCAGGGTTTGCACCGCGTCGAATTTTCCGGCGACCAGCAACACCGCATTGTCGGGCTGGTAGTAAGTGCGGTAGAACGCTTGCAGATTGGCGATTTTCACGTGCTCGATATCGCTGCGGTTGCCGATCGTCGCATGGCCGTAATTGTGCCAATCGAAGGCGATGCTTTGCATGCGCTTGAGCAGGACGCTGAACGGCGAGTTTTCGCCATTCTCGAATTCATTGCGCACCACGGTCATCTCGGTGTCGAGATCTTTTCTGGCGATATTCGAATGCACCATGCGGTCTGCTTCCATCTCGATCGCCCACTTCAGATTGTCGCCGCCGGCGTCGAACAATTCATAGAAATTGGTGCGGTCGAGCCAGGTCGTGCCGTTCCAGCGCATGCCGCGCGTCGTGAAATCCTGCGCCAGCTTGGGATGGCCGGGCGTGCCCTTGAACATCATATGTTCAAGCAGATGCGCCATCCCGGTTTCGCCGTAGTTTTCATGCCGCGATCCGACCAGGTAGGTCACATTGACCGTGACGGTCGGCTTCGACGCGTCGGGAAACAACAGTACCTTCAGGCCATTGTCGAGTCGATATTCGGTAATGCCTTCGACTGCAGTGACGCGCGCCATGCCGGCCGGCAGGGTTTGCGCCGCCGAGATGTTGACGACGATCGCCAATACGCTTGCCAGGAAGATCGCGGCATAACGCTGTCTTGCAAATAGTTGCATCATTTCTTCCTTGCTATCGGTGGGGTAGATTCCTTGCTCGCCGCTCTTGCTTTAGCCTGGTCGCCGGCCAGCACCACCGTCAGCTTGGACGGGTCAATCGCCTTGCGGAATGCCGCGTTGACTTGTGCGGCGCTCAACGCGTTGATTTTGTCGTCGAATGCTTTGCTCCACGCGAAGCTGCGGTTCAGGTAAAGAAAACTGCTCCATCCGTAAGCCAGGCTGGCATCTTGCGCGCGGGCTTGCATGCGCTGTTGCACGATGCCGGACTTGGCGCGCGCGACTTCTTCCTCGCTGAAGCCGTCCTTCAGCGCGCGCGCCAATTCGTCCTTGACCGCGGCGTCGACCTTGGCCAGATTCTGCGGTGCCGCGATGGCGCTGATGACGAAGCTGCCGGCCCGGTCGAGCGAGCCGGCTGTCAAGTCCGAGTCGCCGCCGTACGATAAGCCGTCCTTTTGGCGGATCCGCTCCATCAGCCGGGAATTCAGGGATGCGCCTCCGCCGAAAATATAATTGGCGACGTCCAGGGCCGGAAAATCGGCATCGTCATCGCGCAAGTCGAGGTTGATGCGCGCGCTGTAGACGCCGTTCTCCTTGTCGGGCGTATCAATGTTCCTGTGAATGGCCGCGACATCCGCATAGCGCTCGCTCAGGCGCGTATAGGGCGCCGCGCTTTGCCAGTTGCCGAACGCTTGCCGGATCACCTTGGCGGTGGCCGCCGCATCGAAGTCGCCAACGATGGCCAGTTCGCCTTTCGAGGCGCCATAAAAATTCTTGTGGAAGGTCTTCACGTCGTCCAGGGTCACGGCCTTGAGATCGGCGATGGTCTCGTCAATCGTCTCGAATGCACGCCAGTCACCCTTCGGATACAGGTTGAAGTGCTGTCCCATGGTTTCCGACGCACGCACGCGCGGGTCGTTGCGCATCGACTCGATACCGACCAGCATTTGGAAACGCAATTGCTCGAATTCGGTAGCAGGGAAAGTCGGCTCCTTCAGCACTTGCGCGCTTAACTTCAGCGCGGCAGACAGATTCGCGCGGGTGGTCTCGAAATGGTAAACGTTGCCGCTCATCTTGAGCTTGGCCATTTCATCGGCCAGTTGTGCGCGGCTGAAGTCTCGATTACCGCGCATCAGCATGTCGCTTGTGACCGTGGAGACGGCCTTCTGGCCGAACAGGCTTTTCTCGTCGCCCCAATGCAGGTTCAGCACCACGGCCACGGTTTCGCCGCGATTCTTTTTCGGTAGCAGCGCCACCTCCAGTCCGCCGATTTTCTGCCGCTGGGTGCGCGCATCGATATTGGCTTGCGACGGGTCGAATGCTTCCGAGGTAGCGCTCTGCTGCTTGACCTTATAGCCCTGCATCAGTTGCTCCGCGCTTGGTGCCGCCGGGATCTCGGCGCGCTGCGGCTGGCTTTCCGGGAGAAAGATGCCAACGATGCGGTTATCGCGTTTGAAGTAGCGCGCGGCCGCCGCCGCTACCTGTTCGGCGCCTACGTTTGCCTGCGCATCGCGGTTCTGGAAGAACAGGCGCCAGTCGCCGAGCGCGATCGCTTCCGACAGAGCCAGGCCGACCTGCTGCGGATCGTCCAGGACTTTCTCGGACTGGTTGGCATAGCTGCGACGCACGCGCTCCATTTCTTCCGGGGTCGGCGGCGTCTTGTGGAAATCCTCGATCGCCGCGATCAGTGCATCACGCACCGGCTCGACCGGGGTGCCGAGCTTGACGACGGCACCGATGACCTGCAGCCCCGGCGCAAAGCCATTCACGCCGTAGCTGAAGACTTGCGTCGCCTTGCCGCTGTCGACCAGTTGCTTATGCAAGCGTCCGTTCGGGGTGTCGGCCAGGATATCGACTGCGAACGATAGCGCGTCGCTGTCGGTATGCAACTCGCTCGGCACCTTGTACGCCACCGCGACGATCTGGATATCGCCGGCGCGCCGCACGCGGAAGCTGCGCTCGCCGTCCTGGGTCGGCTCGACGGTCCAGAATTGCGGCAGCCTGCGCGTGGGCTTCGGGATGGGGCCGAATGCATGCGCGATCCAGCCCAGTGTCTGCGCCGGGTCGAACTTGCCGGCGACCAGCAGCACCGCGTCGTCCGGTTGGTAGTACAGGTGATAGAACGCCTGCAGATTTTCGATCTTGACGTTTTCGATGTCGCTGCGATTGCCGATGGTGGCGCGGCCGTAGCTATGCCAATCGTAAGCCACGCTTTGCATGCGCTTCATCATCACGTCAAACGGCGAATTCTCGCCGCTCTCGAATTCGTTGCGCACCACCGTCATTTCCGAGTCGAGGTCCTTTTTCGCGATGAAGGAGTGCACCATGCGGTCGGCCTCCATGTCGAGCGCCCATTTCAGGTTGTCCTTGTCGGCCGGGAACAGCTCATAGAAATTGGTGCGGTCGAGCGAGGTCGTCGCATTCGATTGCATGCCGCGCTGATTGAATTCCTGGTCGATCTTCGGAATCTTCGGCGTGCCCTTGAACATCATGTGTTCGAGCAGATGCGCCATCCCGGTTTCGCCGTAATTCTCATGCCGCGATCCGACCAGGTAAGTGATATTGACCGTGACGGTTGGCTTGGATGCATCGGGCAGCAGCAGGATCTTCAGACCGTTGGTGAGACGGTATTCGGTGATGCCTTCGATTGCGGTGATCCTGGTGACGCCCTTGGGTAAGGCTTGCCCGGCAGAGATGCGCGGCAGGAGTGCAAATATTGCAATCAGCAATAGTGTGCAGAATGGTGCGCAGTACGCGCGTCTCACGTTTTGAAGCGCCATGGTTGCCTTGTCGATTGGAGCGAGAAGATGGAGTATAGCGAAACCAACACCTCGCGGCACGGCGCGATCAGCGAGTTCTGGACCACTCTTGCTTCAGCGATTTCACCGAGACGGAGCGCCTTTCCCTATATTCTTTTCAAGAAAGCTCTCCACGCGCGTCCAAAAATCCACTCGGTTTTTCACTAGCGCCCAGCCATGACCTTCTTCCGGGTAGTCGATCCACTCGACGTCCGGATTGTGCGGCATGACTGCATCGCGGAATGATTCGCCGTGCCTGATCGGGACCCGACGGTCGGAGCCGCCATAGGCCATCAACAAGGGCTGCCTGATACGCTCGGCGATATTGACGGGGGAGGTCGCCTTCAATTGGGCGGCATCGCTGGTCTCATCGCCTACCAGGATTGGCATTCCGTAACGTTGCCATTCCGCAGATGCATCGTTTTCCCAACTCGACTTGAACATCAAATTGATATCGGTTACTCCGACCCACTCGACACCGCAGCGAAAAAGCTCCGGGTTGTTCGCCAGGCCCATCAAACTGGCGTAGCCGCCGTAGCTGGCACCCGCAATACAGATCCGTTTCGGGTCGGCGATGCCCTGCGAGATTGCCCATTGCGCGCCATCCGCGATGTCGTCTTGCATGGCAAGTCCCCATTGCTTCCATCCGGCGCTGTAATGCTTGAAACCAAACCCGGTGCTGCCGCGAAATTCCGGTTGCAACACGACATAGCCTCGGGAGGCCAGGAACTGGACTTGGGCATCCCAGTTCCATGAACTGCCGCGCAACCATGGCCCGCCGTGGACCAATACCACCATGGGAAGGTTTTTCTTGTCCTTGCCCGGAGGTAGGCTCAGATACGCCGGGATGTCCAACCCGTCGCGCGCCTTGTAATGGATCATGTCGGACAGCGCCATCTTTTTCGGATCGACTCCCGGCTGCGCTCTTCCGACGAGGGTCAGCTTGTTGGTCGCCGTATCGTAAATCAGGTACATGCCTGGCTGGACGTCGGAAAATGCGTGAACCAGGACATTGGTGGTCTGGGAGTTGCGTCCGAATGAAAGCCGATTGATGGTTCCGGGAAGAAGATCGTCGACAGATTTTTGGATCTTCTTTACGCTATCGTCGAACCATAAGCTTGCGGACGCGTCGGTTTCGTAATTGACGCCGATCACCTTCTTCTTGTTGCCATCCATGACCAGGGCGCCACGAAAATCGTAGCCAGCCGTCGCCACCATCGGCTCGGAGTCCATTGCATTCTTGACCAGGTCATAACGATAGAGCGCTTCGGTATCCTTGCCGTTGCGGGCCAATACGTAGAAGGTTCCGTCAGGGCCAAACGAATAGGGCTTGAATCCTTCACCGTTGAAGGCATCGAATTCAGCAATCTTGCGCCAGCTATCGTTTGCGGGATCGCGGTAGTAGACCGCGTTACGGCCGTCCTCGAAGGTCATGGTGACGCGCGGCGTGCCGGTTTGATCAATGATCCAGTCGACCGAGTTGCCGGGTCGCTCGAATTCGGTGGTGCGGCCAGTCTTGGTATTGAGGCGCAGGAGATTCAGCGCCTTGAGATCAAAAACGTTGCTTCGTACCGCCTCCGTCACGAATACATCGTCGGACGTATTTGCTCGGTCGATGTCCGCGAAATAGGTATCCCCGGGCAAGACTTTGCTGGTGATGGCGGTGCCGGTCGTGAATTGGGCATAGGGACTCCGGTCCACCAGCGTCCTCATATTCGATCCATCGCGGTTGACCGCGAACAATCCCGGGTAATAGCGGATATCGCCGGTGGCAACCTGCCGGTCGGTCATGCTGAAAACCAAGCGATCGTTATTAACCCAATGAAATTCGCCGATATCCGCGTCGGAAAAGCCGCTCACCGCCTTGGGCGTCATGCTGGCCAGGTCCATCACTGCAAGCTGCACGCGGCCGCCGCTGGATGCCACCAATATGCCGGCAAAGCGACCGTCGGGAGATAAGGCCATCTCTGAGAACGCGGGATTCTGGAAGAACGATTCGACGCTGGGCCTGGCAGTTTCAGCGAGCGTTGCCGTTGCGCTTGCCAAT
>DHXL01000128.1:0-556 GCA_002415335.1 Oxalobacteraceae bacterium UBA5157 | reverse complement strand
GACCGTCGGGAGATAAGGCCATCTCTGAGAACGCGGGATTCTGGAAGAACGATTCGACCCTGGGCCTGGCAGTTTCAGCGAGCGTTGCCGTTGCGCTTGCCAATGTGAGGCCAAGCAGAATGGCGCCTGTAACGGAACGAAAGACTCGTTGGAAATTCATGTTTGGCATGGGCCGATTCACGTGGAGGGTGCGAGGCGAAGGATCGTAGCATATTGGCAACTATCCGTGTTCGCAATCCGATTGAAGTGCGCTTTTTGGCGGGAATGCGGTCGTTTTTGAAGGAATGCCTCCACAAACGCGGCGCGATGTTCAGTTCAGGCCGTGGGCCCGTCCCATCACTGATGCGCGCACACCGCGCAAGCCGCATTCCGCGCAATCTTGATACTGGTCCACTCCATGCTGCGCGCGTCCAGCAGCAACAGGCGCCCGACCAGCGATTCACCGGTCCCGATCACCAGCTTCAGCGTCTCGGCCGCCTGCATCGCGCCGATGATGCCGACCAGCGGTGCGAACACGCCCATGGTCGAGCACCGCACTTCCTCGAATTGCTGATCC
>DHXL01000131.1:1577-2872 GCA_002415335.1 Oxalobacteraceae bacterium UBA5157 | reverse complement strand
TCGATGTCGAACTGATGCCCGGCGATATTCTGTACATACCGCCAGGCTTTCCGCATGACGGCGTCACGCTCGAACATTCGATGAGCTTCTCCGTCGGCTTCAGGGCCAAATCAGCCAGCGATATGCTCAGCGCCCTGGCCGATCACCTGATCGACAAGGAACTTGGCAGCGCGGTCTTTTGCGATCCGAAACGCCCGGTACACCGTAATCAGGGCCGACTCGACGCCATCGACTTTGCGCGGATCAGGGCGCAGCTTCAGGCGATTCTGGACGACGACGTATTGATCGCCGATTTTGCCGGCGGCTACCTGTCCAGGACCAAGTGTCCGCTCGACCTGCAGGAGCTGGAAGAGCCTTTCAACGAGATCGAGCTGGTCGATGAATTGGCGCGGCAAAGGCTGATCCGCATCGGCGGTTTGCGCTGTTTCTATCTCGACGAAACCGTGGGCCAGGGAGTCTGTTACATCGAAGGTGAGCGTTTCGAATTCGGTGCCGCCTGCCGCGGCGCCGTGCTTGCGCTTTGCGACAATGAGCGCATGAACCATGACTTGCTGCAACCGTGGCTGCAACAGGCCGTGTTCGCAAGTGCGTTGACGCAGTGGGTCAACTGCGGGTACTGGTATTTTCAGGATTGACCGGCTCAGCGGAGCCAACTGAACCGATGGCCTAATGCCCCAAGGCGCTTGCTTGCCGGTCTGGAGTCGAGACCGGAAAAATGGTCAAGCCAGCGCCTCTTTCGCCGCTTCTTCCGGCGTCAGTCCATCATAGAACTGATCCGTGAACCATTCCACCTGCTCTTCGATGTGTTCCTGCGCCTGCGCGAGCGTGGCGCCGCCCGCGACCAAAAACCCTTCAACTTCGATACACCACTGAATCAACGCCAGCGTTTCCGGATCCAGTTCTTCTTTCTTTCCCATCGCCTCATCCTTCCCACACCACGTTCAATCACCAAGCGATATCTCTCAGCTCAATGCTTCCAGGCGGATCTTGGTCACCGTGCCCAGCACCGTCGCCAATGCCTCGATCTTTGCGATCGCCACCTCCACATTCTTTTCTTGCGTTTGATGGGTAAGCATGATGATGTCGGTCTTGGTCTCGCCTTCGGCCGGTTCTTTTTGCAGCATCGCATCGATCGAGATCGACGAGTCGGCCAGGATGCGCGTGACGTCCGCCAAAACGCCCAGTTTGTCCGCCACATGCATGCGCAGGTAGTAGCTGGTGGTGACTTCCGACATCGGCAGGATCGGCGTATCGGCCATCGCATTCGGCTGGAACGCCAGATGCGGTACGCGATG
>DHXL01000131.1:1143-1384 GCA_002415335.1 Oxalobacteraceae bacterium UBA5157 | reverse complement strand
CCGAGCAGCTTGATACGGTAGCCGAGCTGTTCCGCATACTGGATATCGGTCGCCTGCAACTTGGTGATGCCCTCGACATGCGCCTTGTCGAACTGGACGGGGATGCCGAATGCGATCGCAGCCATGATGGTGACTTTATGCGCAGCGTCGACGCCTTCGATGTCGAAGGTCGGGTCCGTCTCGGCATAACCGAGGCGCTGCGCTTCCTTCAATACGGTGTCGAAATCAAGCCCCTTGTCGC
>DHXL01000131.1:0-915 GCA_002415335.1 Oxalobacteraceae bacterium UBA5157 | reverse complement strand
ATGATCGGAATGCCGCCGGCGACTGCCGCTTCGAACGCGATCATCACGCCTTTTTCTTGCGCCGCCTTGAAGATTTCATTGCCGTGCGTGGCCAGCAGCGCCTTGTTGGCCGTTACCACATGCTTGCCGTTGGCGATCGCCTTCATCACCAGGTCTTTGGCGATCCCGTAGCCACCGATCAGCTCGATCACGATGTCGATATCCGGATCGGTGACGACCAGGTTGGCGTCGTTGACCACGATGCACTCGCCATTCGTCAATTGTCTGGCGCGCTCTACATCGAGGTCGGCGACCATCGCAATCTCGATGCGGCGGCCAGCGCGGCGCATGATCTCTTCCTGATTGCGCCTAAGCACGTTGAATGTGCCGGCGCCGACGGTGCCGATTCCTAACAGGCCTACTTTGATGGGTTTCATAGTTCGCAATAAGTCTTAAAAAGTGTGAATTTGCAGTGTTTCAGGCAGCCAATTCGCGGATCGAGTGGAACTCGGCGGCCGGCGCGCTTGCCATCGATTCGCTGGCGCAGGATCTGCACCAGCGCCGCAATTAGTCGGTTCCGTGACGCTTCCGATAGATCTCGAGGAAGCGCGCGATGCGGCTCATCGCCTCAGTCAAATCATCCGAATTCGGCAGGAACACGACGCGAAAATGATCCGGCGCGATCCAGTTGAACCCCGTTCCCTGCACGATCAGCACACGCTCTTCTTCCAGCAATTCGTAGGCGAAATCCTGATCATCCTTGATTGGGTAAATCTTGGGGTCGAGCTTGGGGAACATGTACAGCGCGGACTTCGGTTTGACGCAGGTCACGCCGGGAATATCGGTCAGCAGCTTATGCGCCAGATCACGCTGCTTCAGCAATCGTCCGCCGGTGCCGACCAGGTCATCGATGCTTTGATAGCCGCCAAGCGCGGT
>DHXL01000287.1:38929-43789 GCA_002415335.1 Oxalobacteraceae bacterium UBA5157 | reverse complement strand
TTCCTTGATCGAGCCCATCGTGTCGACCACCTGACCGACCACCTGGCCGCCGCGCACCGCAACGTCGGATGCCGACACCACCAACTGATTGGCTTGCCGCGCATTGTCGGCATTTTGCTTGACGGTCTGCGTTAATTGTTCCATGGAGCTTGCTGTCTCTTCCAGCGAGCTCGCCTGCGATTCGGTGCGCGAAGAGAGGTCGGCATTGCCGGTTGCGATCTCGCGCGACGCGACGCCGATCGTCTCGGTACCTGCCCGCACTTGGCCGACCGTATTGACGAGACTGTCATTCATGTCTTTCAAGGCTTGCAGCAGTTGCCCGGTCTCGTCGTGTGACGAGACCAGTATCTTCTGGGTCAAGTCGCCCGAGGCCACACACTTGGCGAGCCGAACCGATTCGTTCAAAGGTCCGGTGATGGCACGGATCAGCCAGAGACCGATAAAAGCGGCCAGGATGACGCCAAACGCAATCGCCGCGATCGACGTATTGCGCACCGTACTGTAAATGCTCTGTCTTTTTTCGAATTGGCTCTTCGCTACATCGAGTTGCAGCTTGATCAGCGCATCGATTCCTTCCTGCAATGGGACATATTGCTGCGCCATCGGCCCTTGCATGATTTCCATCGCTTGCTGCACGTTCGAATTGCGCAAGGCGTCGACGCCGGGCTGCAGGCCGTCGACGAGGAATTTCCGATAATCGTCAACCATTTTCCCGGAAAGTTTTTTCTCTTCATTCGTCAGCGGTGCTGACAGGAACGCATCAATATTCTTCTTGATTTCGTTGCTGCGCTGGACGACCTGATCCATGGCCTTGTTGACCACCGCCGGGTCCCCGTTCATGGATTCGGCAACCGTCATCCGGCTCTTGTCGATCAGTCGGATAACCATATCCAATTGACCCATCGGCACCAGGCGATTTTCATAAATACTCTTTAACGAGTCATTGCCTGAACTGAGGCTGGTCAATCCGATGACGCCGATCCCTATGGATAGGAAGGACATGAAGCCGATCACGAAAATCAGGCGAGACTTGATCGTTAAATTCTTAAGCATCTTGATATCCTTTGTCTCTGGCAACTTTGGCGACTGCACGCGACCGGGCGTCGCGCGCTTTCACTCTTTAATAGAACGTTAATGGCGAAACGTTATGCCGCAATTTTCTCGATCAACCCCATATCGGCGCTGGACATCAGCCTGTCGATATCGACCAGGATCAGCATTCGCTCGTCGAGCGTGCCAAGGCCAATCAGGTAATCGGTATTGAGTGCGGTGCCCATTTCCGGCGCCGGCTTGACCTGTTCCGGCGACAACGTGATCACGTCCGACACGCTGTCGACGACCATCCCGACCACCCTGCCGCCGATATTGAGAATGATGACGACGGTAAATTGATCGTAGGTCGGTTCGCCCAGATTAAACTTGATGCGCATGTCGACGATGGGCACGATGATGCCGCGCAGGTTGACCACGCCCTTGACGAATTCCGGTGCGTTCGCGATGCGTGTGACGGCTTCATAGCCACGTATTTCCTGCACCTTCAAAATGTCGATTCCGTATTCTTCGCGGCCGAGGGTAAAGGCAAGAAATTCGCGACCTGCAATTTCTACCGTATGTCCGGAGGCGCTGGTTTGTGCATTGTGTTGCATGACTTGATCCTTCTAAAAAAAATTAGGAGAAGATGGACTCATCGCTCAACTGGCGGCTTGAGCGCAAAAGGGCTGAAACGTCGATGATCAGGGACACGCCGCCATCACCCAGGATCGTGGCGCCGGAAATTCCCATTACCTTGCGATAGTTGGATTCGAGATTCTTGACGACGACTTGCTGCTGACCGACCAGATCGTCGACAAACAGCGCGGCCTTCCTGCCGTCCGATTCGAGAATCACGACAATGCCCTCTGACGGATTGGTGAAGGTCGGGGTAATTCCGAACAACTGATACAGAGGGATCAGCGGCAGGTATTCGCCGCGCACTTTCACGACCCGCCCTTGCCCGCTGATTTCCTTGACATCGATCGGCGCCGGCTGCAAGGATTCGATCACGTAGCCGAGCGGCAGGATATAGACCTCTTCGCCGACCTTGATCGACATGCCATCCAGGATCGCCAAAGTGAGTGGCAAGGAAATCGTAATCGTGGTGCCGAATCCTTTTCCCGAGCGGATATCGACCACACCGCCCATCGCAGTGATGTTGCGTTTGACGACATCCATGCCGACTCCACGGCCGGACACGTCCGTGACCGTCTCCGCGGTCGAAAAACCGGGTGCGAAAATCAGCTGCCACACTTCCGCATCCGTCATGGCGTCCGACAGTGGCAACCCGCTTTCCCGAGCCTTGGCGAGAATTCGGTCGCGGTTCAAGCCACCGCCATCGTCGCTGACTTCGATCACGATATTGCCGCCTTGATGTCCGGCGGAGAGCGAAAGCCTGCCGCTTTCATTTTTGCCCGCCGCGACGCGCACGCCAGGCGTTTCAATGCCGTGATCGATGCTGTTACGCACCAGGTGGGTCAGCGGATCGACGATACGTTCGATCAACCCCTTATCGAGTTCGGTCGCTGCGCCATGGGTGACGAACTCGACTTTCTTCCCGAGCTTGGCGGCCAAGTCCCGCACCATGCGCGGAAACCGCGAAAATACATAATCCATCGGCATCATACGAATCGACATAACCGCTTCTTGCAAGTCGCGCGTGTTGCGGGTCAGTTGGCTAACGCTGTTCAGCAGCCGCTCATGCAGCATCGGGTCGAGCGAGTCGGTGCGCTGCTCGATCATGGCCTGGGTAATCACCAATTCGCCGACCAGATTGATCAATTGATCGACCTTCTCGATGCCGACCCGAATCGAAGACGACTCCGCACCGCCCGCGCTCTTGTCGGTATCGCGTTTGCCTGTTTTCTTCTCCGCGAAGCCAACGACTTCCACGGCGAGGTCGCCTTGCGGAGCCGATGCCGCGCCCGGCTCGACCGGCGCCGGTTCCTCTTTCGCGATAAATGCGCGCAAGTCCTCAAGCGGCTCGAAGAAACCGTAGCCTTGCTCTTCCTCTATCCGAGCCGTTTCGCGCGTGCCTGGTTGATGGGTCGCCGGCGGTACCTCCGCGGTAATCTTCAGGTCGCCCGGATCCAGCACGAACGAGCAGATCGCGACAATGTCGTCGGCACTTTCATTGGTTGCCAGCATGAAAACAAAGCGCTCGCCGTCCAGCGGTGTTTTTTCAAGCGCTCCCATTAGAGCCAGCTCTGCCGCCAATGCGTCGGCATCGCGCTCGGAGACTTGCGGGAGTTCGATTCGGAAATAATGAGCCGCCGCGTGGTCGCCTTCGTCGCGGGCACTGACCTGATGCGACACGGCCCGCGGAGCAGGTGGGACCACGTCTTGCGACAGCGACTGCAACATCATGCGCACGTCGGCGACTGCGTCCTGGTCAACCGGCGTATGCAAGCGATGGCCGTCCAGCTGCATCTTGAGAATATCTTTGGCCGCCAGAAAAGCATCGACATGCTCGGCGGTTAATGCCATCTCACCCTTGCGTATTCGGTCCAGCAGCGACTCCAGCACGTGCGTAACATCGGTCAGGTCGGTCAAGCCGAAGGTCGCCGCGCCGCCCTTGGTCGAATGAGCCGCGCGGAAAATCGCATTGAGGTCTTCCTCATCGGGCGCAGAGACGTCAACAGCCAGCAGCAATTTTTCCATTTCTGCGAGGAGCTCTTCGGTCTCATCGAAAAACACCTGGAAAAATTGACTCATGTCGATGGTCATTGTTGAGCCCCGTCCTTTGCGCTTCGCTTCATTTTTTAGCAACTCCCGTCAACACATCAACCAATGACTTTCTTCACCACCTCGGTCAATCGTTGTGGATCGAACGGCTTCACCAGCCAGCCATTCGCGCCAGCTGCGCGGCCTTTCGATTTCATATCATCGCTTGATTCGGTGGTCAGCATCAAGATCGGCACACGTTGGTAAGTCGATATCGCGCGCAACGATCTGATCAACGTAAGACCATCCATGCGCGGCATGTTCTGGTCCGTCAATACGAGGTCGAAAATTTGTGCCTTTGCCTTGTCCAGGCCATCCTGTCCATCCACCGCTTCAGTCACCTGATAACCGGCTGCGCGGAGGCTGAACACCACCATTTGCCGCAATGAGCCCGAGTCATCCACTGCTAATATCGATTTTGCCATCTCTGCTCCCGCTCTTTTCTCGTTTCCGGGCTGAACGCCCGCTGCATCCGTCTACTGTCGATCATTGGAACAACATCAGAATAATTCGATGTCCCCGCTCTCCATGTGCGTCTGGCTCACCGCTTTCCACAGCAAGCTCTCGAGCTTCGAGCTTTGATCGACCAGCACCTTGTTTATTTCGTTGAGCAAAGCGGTGACTTCTTCCGTGTCGCTTTCCTCCGTCAGCGCAGACCCCGTGGTGCCGGCTGCGCCAAGCACGTTGCGCAGCCCGGTGACCCGGCGCACCGTCCTGCCGATCAATTGGCTGGTCATATCCTGAAACTGTAATCCGGTGACCGCCGCATTGACGTGCAATCCAAGTTCAGTGCGCAAGCTTTTCATTTTCTCCGCGATCTCGGGCGTCAACGTCCCGCCGGCCAACAACAGATCCACGGCTTGCTGCTGCGCGCTGACAACGTCGTGAATCGCCATGAAGCTCGTGCCGAGCTTCTCGATCGCCTCGCCCAGCAGAAAATTAGTCTGGACCAGATCCGTTTCGACTTCCGCCAGATGCTGGTTACCGTGGTCCGACAAGCCGGATAGCAGGCGTTTTACCTGTGAGCCCAACAAATTTTTTCTGATCATGAAAATATCCTGCGGTCGGCTCTAGCAAGGTACAGGAAAAAATGGTTCATTTTGC
>DHXL01000287.1:27039-38741 GCA_002415335.1 Oxalobacteraceae bacterium UBA5157 | reverse complement strand
ATGCTGATGCGGCGATTGATGGGGTTTAGGGGATTCTTTTTGTCATAGGGCACCGCCGACGAAAGTCCGACCACGCGCAGGACCTTGGTTTCATCCATGCCACCGGCGATCAATGCCCGACGCGATGCATTCGCACGGTCGGCCGAGAGTTCCCAATTACTGTAACCCTTCTCGCCGTTCGTGTAAGCAGCGGCATCAGTGTGCCCCGATAAGCTGATTTTGTTCGGCATATCATTCAATGCGTGTCCGATTTCGTGCAGAATTTCGTTAGTGTACGGCTGCAAGTCCGCTTTAGCCAAGGCAAACATGGGCCGGTTTTGTTCGTCGACGATCTGGATGCGCAAACCCTCTGTCGTGATATCAATCAGCAGCTGGTTCTTGAATTGTTTCAGGGTCGGATGGTCATCGATGGCTTGCTCGATCCGCTCCTTCAGTACTTTCAAACGGGCAGCCTCGACCCGCCTCAGCTCTTTTTCGATGGCTTTGAGGTCGTGGACTTTCTTGGGCGTTGGTTGCGCGGCACGGTTGACCTGCCCTTCCTTCTTGGTCAAATCTTTGCCACCTCCTTGCAGCACGCTGGAGCTGTCGCCGCTTCCCGACCCGCCAGCCATGGCGACCTTGAGCGGCGTCTTGAAGTAATCCGCGATGCCAGAAAGATCACCTTTGGAGGTGGAGCCCATCAGCCACATCAAGAGAAAGAAAGCCATCATCGCAGTGACGAAATCGGCGTAAGCGATTTTCCATGCTCCGCCGTGCGCAGCGCCGCCGGATTTCTTTATTCTCTTGATAATAATGGGCCGTGAGCCTTCGTCAGCCATATCAGGTTCCGCGTGTATTTTCTAGTTATGTGCTTGGTCTCTATTAGCTAGTATGCCTGTTTACTTGGACTTGGACTGCTTAATATGTTGTTCCAGTTCAATGAATGAAGGACGCTCCGTGGAAAACAATACCTTGCGACCGAACTCGACCGCCAAGGCCGGCGCATAGCCATTCAAACTCGCAAGCAACGTCGCTTTGACGCAATGGAACATCTTGGATGATTCGTGCAGTTTTTGTTCCAGCAGCGTCGAGAGCGGACCGACAAAACCATACGCAAGCAGGATCCCGAGGAAGGTTCCGACCAAGGCATGGGCGATCAGGATGCCCAGTTCGGCCGGCGGCAAGCCGACCGATTCCATTGTATGGACCACGCCCATCACCGCGGCCACAATACCGAACGCGGGCATGGCATCACCCATTTTCGCGATCGTATGCACCGGCACTTCTCCCTCGGCATGATGGGTATCGATCTCATTGTCCATGAGGTTTTCGATCTGGAATGCATCCATATTCCCCGACACCATCAACCGCAGATAATCGGTCATGAACTCGATCACATGGTGATCAGCCAAGATCGCTGGGTACTTGGTGAAAATCGGACTGTCCTTCGGTTCTTCGATATCGCCTTCAATCGACATCAAGCCTTCCTTGCGGACCTTGCTCAGTATCTCGAACAGCAGCGTCATCAGATCCATGTACAACGCCTTGGTGTACTTGGAGCCTTTGACCAGCGTTGGCAACGCTTTGAGCGTAGCGCGGATCGCCTTGCCGTTATTGCCGACCAAGAATGAGCCCACCGCAGCGCCGCCGATCATCAGCAATTCGATCGGTTGCAAGAGTGCGGCCAAGTGGCCGCCCGCAATGGCGAAACCGCCAAAGACAGACAAGGTGACTGCGATGTATCCGATGATGACTAACAAGCGCGCAAACTCCGGTGGTAAGGGGAAACCGGGAGTGTCGATCCCGGCGTTCCCCAGTTCACAATAAGGATAACAATCCACCTGCGCCCGCAAACGATCGAACAAGGACTCGAAAGACAGTTTGTTAGCGGCATGCCGCTATTGGCCGATTCGAGTGCCAAGCGCGCCATTCGGTTACGACGCGCAGTGTCAAAACTTGAGATGGACACAAAAAAATCAGCCCGCTGCGCGCAATTACATATGCCATCCATACAGAGCGGGGCCGTCGGACGCAGGAAACGTGGCGATTTGCGGCGGCGCGTCCGGAATGATAAATTCGTAACTCAATAGTAGCGTGCCGGGTCGCATTTCCGCGCGCGCCTTGCGCCACAAATCCGGCATCGCGACCGGCGACAGATACGCGAACACAACGTCGTATTGTGCAAGATCGAGACGGGCGTAATCACCGCGGATAAAACGACCACGGCTGCCACCGATGCGTGCCCGCAACCAGCTGATGAGCCACGCAAGCGGCGCCAGTTCGATGCCGATAAATTCACTGTCCGGTCTTTGCCCTGCCAGATTCAGCACCAGGCCGCCGATTCCGCTACCGATATCCACAAACCTGATTGTGCGTTCTTGCGGCAACAGAGCCGCCACCGCGTTCCAGGCGGCCAGACTCGACGGATAAAAGGGTACCTGGGTCCGAAAGGTAGTCCAATACAGACCGAGCAACAGGAGAAAGGCCGCAAGATAAAGAACCGGTGGCAGATGCAGCAATTGCATCGCGACCGCCGCAACCGGAAACAGGAATTGTATGAACAGCCACCAGCGGGCTAAACCGCGCCAGTACGATAGCACGGCGGCCAAGCTTCCTTGCAGCAAAGCCGCCAAGGCAATGGGCGGCGAAATATCAACGGCGGCGGCGATGCCGGCCGTGATCAACAATATGACGAGAAGCGATATGCCCTGGATGAGCAGCGCCTGAACGGCTGGCATGTGTAGCGTGGATGGTGTGATCGGCCGAACGGCGCCTTCCCGGCGTTGTCGGTCCGTCACCGGCGCGCCCGTCAGGCAGCTTGCAGATTGCGCGAGGCAATCGATGCAGTGACCGCATCTTCCCTGGCTCTCTTGGTCTTGCCGGCGCGCGACGGCATATGGCACAGCCCGCAGGTGTAGTGGTCGTGCAAGTCCAAACGGTGCACTACAAATTGACCGCCGCATTCGTTGCAAGCGGTCGTCTTCAACATTTTGCTGTCAAAAAATCGAACTAGCGTCCATGCGCGGGTCAGTGAAAGAACCGGTTCCTCGCCGCGAGCCGGTTCAACCTGTTCCAGGTACAGCTTATACGCCTTCATGATGGCCTCGATGCCGGAGACCTGTGCGTGCTCCACCAGATATCGATGGATGCTGATGAAGAGTGAAGAATGAATATTCGGTTGCCAGGTAATAAACCAGTCGGTGGAAAACGGCAGCATGCCTTTCGGCGGCGATACGCCCTTGAGTTCCTTGTACAGCTTCAACAGACGCTCGCGGGACAGCGAGGTTTCCGACTCGAGCAGTTGCAAACGTGCGCCGAGCTTGACCAGTTCAATGGCGAGCTGAATCTCCTGGGCTTCTGTGATCACGCTTTTCTTAGTCATTTTGGCGACCTTTTTTTGGGCTAACGTCCGGTATCGTGGGCAGTTCGCTCAAGCGATTTCTTCAACGCCTTGAGCGGCCATCAGGATCGCGGCGTGGGAATGCGAGAGCGCGCGGTCTTTGTTGTAATTGGTGAGCATGCCGAGGATAGCGCCGTCGTCGAAACGAAATCGCGCCAGCATCATATTGGTTCCGGCGAGTTTCAGGATCTGCGCATTGTTCATGCCTTCGATCAGATCCGCGATTTCATTACTGATCCCGAGCCGGAAGATAGCCGTCACTTTATCGAATCGAATCATCTGTTGCGCGAGCATGAGATAGCCTAGGTTGGCATCACGAATTTCGGCGACCATATCGTTCGTATTCATATTGATGTTCCTTCCGGTGAATGCTGGTCGCAGATGCGGTGTCAGTGATTGCATTCTGGACGGGCGATCAAAGCCATGAAATAGGCTCTATTCGGTATTTTTTGTCAGGAACGGCGGCGTGCTGCTTGTCGGTGTTTGTCTTACAAACACCAAGCGACGCCGCCCGTGCGCCAGTGGAATGGCGCCGAGAATGGCTTGGGGCTTGGCTTTCGAGCCGATCGGTAGTAACCGATCAGGATCTTGGCTTGAGCCCATCAGGGAGAGAATCGTGAATTTATTTCGTCTTCGTTATCTAAATATTCTCAATAAAACGTTGTAGAGACACAACCAACGGTCGTTTTCCGCCGCATCTAAAACCATTAACGGCAGCATTTCATGAAACTTTAGGGTTATTCGAAAATAATTTTAAGTATTTTCGGGTGCTCCCCACCTCTCTTCTTCTTTACGACCGCATTTGCGCGAACTTTAGGATTGCGACAAAAATATTTAGAAATCTAAAAACCAAGCAGACAAATTGATATTCACAAATAAAATATAGCGCATGCCAATTAACAATTATGCATATATCTCTCCCTCCTATAGAATTCTATCGATCGCTGGCTAACGAATAGATAAGCAGGTCGCGACGAGGTCGCAATGCAGGATCGCTATGGAGAGGAAAACATCATGAAAAAATCCGTTGCCATGTTGGTATTGGCACTCGCACTGCCATGGTCAGCCCACGCTGCTCATTCGCTCTCGCCCGGCGTGCTGCTTAGCATGGACGAAATGGCCAATGTCGTGGCTGGCTCGTTCGCTCCCTGGAACGCCGGGCTCAGAGACGACCCGGCACACGACCGACTACATCATCGCCGATACTGATTTCGATGGCGGCACAGTCAGTTTCGACGGCACCACAATCAATGCCCCGCTTATGGCGCGCGCGACGGTGATCGATGCAGTTGCATTCAAGTGTGCCCTGACTGCTATCGGCACATCGCTTCCCGCCAGCTTTTACGGCGGCGGCGAGGTTGAGCAATTCGCGGCACTACCGAGAGCCCCGATGATGGACAACGGCGCGAGCGCCAATCCGCCCACGCTACTGAGTGCGTCGCTGGCTTCTATCAAGATGGGGCATGGCACGGCCTCCTTCGGTTCCATCGCAGTCAATCAAGTCGATCTGCGCAGCACGTCGGTGTGGAGATGGGTTCACTGATTTGCGGCCACCAGGTCGTGCGATGGGGAATCCGGTGCAAAACTTCATTCAATCACCCATGGTGCCTCATGGTAGCCGGCAAGACCCTTGATTGCTCTTGATCTGATGGCCTTGATGATCGCAGCCGCGATCGACATCGGATAGTCGGCCGTCCCCGAGTTGGTTTCATATGATTCGCAAAGCTTGAGAATTGCGACGGCCTCTGGGAATGTATCGACAAGCTTGAACGCCCGTCTTGGCTCGTCCGAGTACCAATGCTTGTATCTGTCCTTCAAGCTTTTTTCATTCTGCCAGTGAAGCAGGCTTGCCGCCTCGTCCATGTTCTCGTGCGACAGCCGAATCATCTGCTCGTCGTGAAAGAAACTAACCTCGTTCGAGACGCCGTAACTAATCAATAAATCAACATGATTATTCGTTACCTTGTATGCCGTCATTTCCGCCTCCATAGCGCTCAAACGATCACGCCAATGGTGATGCCTGACCCGCTTTGGTATCTAAAAATTCGAATCGTTCACTCGCGCCAGACGGGTTGCTTCGATCATGGGCGCGTCATTCAGTACGCGGCATGCCTTCGTGCAATTCCTGCCCATGCTCATTTCAATTATTGATTGGACATTGATTCGACGGGATAATCTCTCGATTAAATGTCAGGTCGGGAGTTGACTCGAATTCGAGTTCTTTAGCGGACTGTGAACGAGCCAAGATTCCTGGCAAGAATAGCGACGTGGGAGCGAAGCATTGGCGTGTTCTTTCGCACTGCGCAAAAATGGATCAAATGCAGCGGAACAAGTTGGAATGGGAAAAATCAACTAACAAGATGACGTATTGTCCGCATAAAGTCCCCCAATTAGTCAACTAACTTATTGGTTTTAAAGGGAAATCATGGCGGAGACGGTGGGAGTCGAACCCACGATACAGGTTTAAGCCCATATGCTTCCTTAGCAGGGAAGTGCCTTCGACCACTCGGCCACGTCTCCACACACTAAGCGGGACTACAAAATCCGCCACAGTGAAGTCACGCATGATAGCTTCTCACGTGGACTTGGTCAATCAAAGTATGTTCCGCATTCAAGCTTTTTCGAGATCGAACGCCTTGTGCAACGCGCGAACCGCCAGCTCCATGTATTTCTCGTCGATCAAGACCGAAATCTTGATTTCAGAAGTCGAAATCATCAGGATGTTGATGCCCTCTTCCGACAAGGTACGGAACATCTGCGATGCAATCCCGACATGGCTGCGCATGCCGACGCCGACCACCGATACCTTCGAAACCTTGGCGTCGCCGGCGATGCTGACCGCACCAATGTGTTCCTTGACGCTCTTCAATACTTCCATCGACTTGGCGTGGTCACCACGCGGCACGGTGAACGTGAAATCGGTCTTGCCGTCAACCGACTGATTCTGAATGATCATGTCGACCTCGATGTTAGCGTCGGCGATCGGGCCGAGGATCTGGTAGGCGATGCCGGGCTTGTCCGGCACGCCCAGCACGGTGATCTTGGCTTCATCGCGGTTGAACGCGATGCCGGTGATGGCGGCTTGTTCCATGTGTGTATCTTCCTCAAACGAAATCAGGGTGCCGGAAGCTGCTTCCTCCTCCAGCGGAATCATCGGGTCGGTCAGCGACGACAGCACGCGCGTCGGCATCTTGTAATTGCCGGCGAATTCCACCGAGCGGATTTGCAGGACTTTCGACCCGAGCGATGCCATCTCGAGCATCTCTTCGAAGGTAACGGTCTTGAGGAGGCGTGCGTCCGATACCACGCGTGGATCGGTCGTATAGACGCCATCGACGTCGGTATATATCTGGCATTCTTGCGCCTTCATCGCCACCGCAATCGCTACCGCCGAGGTATCGGAACCCCCGCGGCCCAGGGTCGCGATATTGCCATCGCCATCGACGCCCTGGAAACCGGTAATAATGACGATCTTGCCGGCGTCCAGGTCCTTGCGCACCTTGGCGTCGTCGATCGACTGTATGCGTGCCTTCGTGTACGCCGAGTCGGTGCGGATTGCCACTTGCCAGCCGGCGTAGGACACCGCTTCTTTGCCGACCGCATGCAGCGCCATCGACAGCAACGCGACCGACACCTGCTCGCCGGTCGAAGCCAGCATGTCGAGTTCACGCGGATCAGGCTGCTCCATGATTTCCTTGGCCAGCCCGATCAAGCGATTGGTCTCGCCGGACATGGCGGATGGAACGACGACGATTTGATAGCCTGCGTCATGCCATTTGGCAACGCGTCTGGCAACATTCTTGATGCGCTCGGTTGAGCCCATAGAAGTGCCGCCATATTTGTGAACGATTAAAGCCATAGCGATAGAGAGATGAACTTGGAAGTAAAGGAAGGCGATAAATCAACCTTTTACTTTACATGTTGCAGCGCGGAATGACAAGCCCCGGCCGCTCCAAAAAGGTAGCGAAGTACCAAAACGTCTCAAAAAATCGCAATAAATATCAGGCTCCTGCGGCTTGCCAGTGCAATCGGATGTGCAAGCCGGTGCCGGCCGCGACATGATGGCAGTCCATCCCGATTCCTGCGGCGAACAACAGGTCTTTGCCGGCGCTCACCAACGGCAGGCGCTCGCGCTCCCAGGCCGGAATATCCAAGGCCTGATAATGGTATTTCAAGCTCTTGGTGGGCCGATTCGGCGCAGGCTTCAGGCGCTCGCCACCTTGCCGGTAATTAATCTGCAAGTCCCTGCCGCGCAGCCATTCCACATCGAGCCCCTGCTCGGCCATTTCGAAGAACAGCACACCGCGATACTCGGCAAAATGCATCTGCTCTTCCCCGCTCCAGCGAAAGTTTCGGGGCAACACGTCAGCCAAATTCTCTTCGAGCCTTGGGGTCAGAAAGATGCGGTCCCGATGGCGCCGGATCTGGCAGTCCGCGTGCGTCACGCAAAGTTGCGCGTCAGCTTTGGCTTCCAGCAACTGTGCGCGCATTTCGCTCAGCCACGCGGTGGATGGCATGCGCACCCCGCGCGTCCCAAACCAGTAGCGCAACAGGTTATCGATGCGATCCGAACTGAGCTGTCGAACGCGACGAATGTCCAGGCACACGCCGTCCAGGCATCGCGCAAGATCCTGCGCTCCCAACTCGATCAACAATCGTTGCGCCGATTGCGCATGCCGCGCGGTGCGCGCGAAACGTTGCTGAAATCCCGGAAAGGCTTCGGCCAGCGCCGGCATCACCCCGTGCCGCAGCGCGTTGCGTGCGTAGCGGGTATCCAGATTTGATTCGTCATCGACGTAGCAGATCGCGCGATCCGCCACGAGATCGGCCAGTTCGGTACGCTTGATCGCCAGCAATGGGCGTCCCATCAGCGAGCGGGCGTCGCCCAGCAAATCAGGAGCCGCGTTCACGGTGTCCATGCCAGAAAGGCCGGCTACGCCGGAGCCGCGCATCAGCTGCAGCAGCACCGTCTCGGCCTGATCGTCCAGGTGGTGCGCCGTCAACAGCAAGGGGATGTGATGGAGCCGGCACAATTCTCCCAGCGCCATATACCGGCTGACGCGCGCCGCTTCTTCAATCCCGCTTTTATCCTTGCGCGCCAGCTCGACACGGCGGACATCGAACGAAATACCGAGCCGCTCACATTCACGTCGGCAATGCGCTAACCAGGCATCCGCGTGCGGACTGAGGCCATGGTGGATATGAAAGGCGAATAGCGCGATGCCGTGCGTCGCCGCGTAGGCCTGCGCCAGGTGCAGCAAGGCTGAGGAATCCAGTCCGCCGCTGTATGCGACCGCGATTTTGCTGGAAGAATCCGCAGAAGCGCAAACGCGCGTCCGGATATATCCCAACGCGCGTTCAAAGGTGTCTTCCACTAACGCCGCTTGTTTATTGGTCACACATCATTCCAGCGGTGTGATTTCCTTGAACTTACCGTAGCTCATTAACTTCTCATGCCGCGCCGCCAGCAAATCCTTGGTCTTGACGCCCTGGAACTGGCGCAACGTGTCGGCCAGAGCACGCTTGAGCAGCGCTGCCATTTGTTTCGAATCGCGATGTGCGCCGCCCAGCGGTTCGTTGACGATTTTGTCGATCAGACCGATCGCTTTCAAGCGATGAGCGGTCAGACCCAACGCTTCGGCGGCGTCGGAGGCGCGCTCGGAAGTCTTCCAGAGAATCGATGCGCAGCCTTCCGGCGAAATGACCGAGTACGTGGCATATTGCAGCATCAGCACCGCGTCACCCACCGCAATCGCCAACGCGCCGCCGGAGCCGCCCTCGCCAATGATGGTGGCGATCAGCGGTACCTTCAACTCTGCCATCACATACAGATTGTGGCCAATCGCCTCCGACTGTCCGCGCTCCTCCGCGTCGATGCCGGGGAACGCGCCGGGCGTATCGACAAAGGTGAAAATAGGCAAGCCGAATTTTTCCGCCAACTTCATCAGACGCATCGCCTTGCGATAACCCTCGGGCTTCGGCATGCCGAAGTTGCGCAGCGCACGCTCCTTGGTATCGCGCCCCTTTTGGTGACCGATCACCATGCATGCCTGGCCGTTGAAACGCGCCAAGCCGCCAATAATCGACAGATCATCGGCATACGAGCGATCACCATGCAGTTCATGAAAATCGGTGAAGATTTCATTGACGTAATCCATCGTATACGGACGCTGCGGGTGGCGCGCGATTTGCGACACTTGCCACGGTGTCAGCTTGGCGTAAATGTCTTTGGTCAGTTGCTGGCTTTTTTTCGAAAGCCGATCAATTTCTTCCGATATATCGACGGCGGAGTCGTCTTGCACAAAGCGCAATTCTTCAATCTTGGAATCGAGCTCTGCGATCGGCTGTTCAAAGCCGAGAAATGTTGTTTTGCCCATCGTACCCCTTCTGTTTCAACCCGCGATCAAGATCACCCGCTTGATCGGACGAATTGATTAATATTCTACCGCCACCGGATCGAGGCTACGCCATAAATACCAGGTCGCGACCGTCCGCCAAGGCTCCCAATTGGCGGCCACCTCGCGCGCATCGCTGCGGGAAACCGGCTCGCCGGAAAAGTAATTGACGCTAATGCCCTTTAGCAATCCAAGATCGTCCAAGGGCAAGATGTTCGGACGCAGCAGATTGAATATCAAGAACATCTCCGCCGTCCAGCGTCCGATTCCGCGAATTTGCACCAGTTCGGCGATCACATCCTCGTCATCCATCTCCGTCCATTTATCGGCATGGACCCGCTTGGCTTTGAAATGGTCGGCCAAATCGAGAATGTATTCGGCCTTGCGCTTGGACAACCCGCAGCTTGCGAGGCTGTCGCCGGCTTTGACGACTTGGGCCGGCGTGCATTTCGGACACTGTTCCAGAAAGCGCCGCCAGACCGCGTCGGCTGCCTTGACCGATATCTGCTGTCCGACGATCGAGCGCGCCAGCGTCGTGAAAGGCTCGCCGCGTCCAACCAAGTGCAAATCGCCGAATTTGGGAATTAATTTGCGCAGGATGCGATCGCGCTTCATCAACTCGAGCTTGGCGTCTTCCCAGTATGAAGGCAGGTGAACCTTTCCATCGGCTTGTATTATTGTTGTCATGCAGCCTACGCCCTTCGCCATTCGGTTCGACCACTCGGCTTATCCTCGAGGATGATGCCCTGCTGCAGCAAGTCGGCGCGAATACGATCGGCTAGGGCGAAGTTTTTAGCTTTTTTTGCGATGATGCGCTCAGCGATTAGTTCCTCTACTGCGCCTAATGCCTCTACCCCGGTCAAAGACCTCATTGAAGGTGATACCGATCCGACCTCGCCTTGTGCAGCTACCCCGGTCAAAGACACTGGTACGCCTTGTAAGAAGTCTCTGGGATCGCGCTGCAGGAGTCCGATTATGCCTGCAAGCGCGATTAATTGGCGTGCCAATTCCGCAGATTTTGTCTTGTTGATTTCATTCGCCAAGTCGAACAGCACGGCAATCGCCAGCGGCGTATTGAAATCGTCGTCCATCGCCTCCGCAAAACGCGCCGCATGCGGCTCCGATTTATCCAGAGCTTTGCCGTCCGGCGCAACCTCTTTCAGCGCAGTGTACAAGCGCGTCAACGCCTGCTTGGCGTCATCGAGATGCACGTCGGAATAATTCAACGGACTGCGATAATGCGCGCGCAGGATGAAGAACCGCACGACTTCAGCGTCATATTTTTTCAGTACATCGCGTATCGTGAAAAAATTACCGAGCGACTTCGACATTTTCTCGTTATCGACGCGCACGAAGCCATTGTGCATCCAATAATTGACGAACGTCTTGTCGTGCGCGCCTTCGGATTGCGCAATTTCATTTTCGTGATGCGGAAACTGCAGATCGGCGCCACCGCCGTGAATGTCGAACTGCTCGCCCAGCAGTGCGCATGCCATCGCCGAGCATTCGATATGCCAACCCGGGCGGCCAATGCCCCATTTGGACGGCCATTTCACTTCTTCCGGCTCCGATTCCTTGGAGGCTTTCCACAAGACGAAGTCGAGCGGATCGCGCTTGCCGGTATTCACATCTACCCGCTCGCCGGCACGCAGATCGTCCAAAGACTTGCCGGACAATTTGCCGTAGCCCTTGAACGCGTGCACCGAATAATTGACGTCGCCGTCGGCTGCCTTGTAGGCCAAGCCCTTTTTTTCGAGTTTGGCAATCAGGTCCAGCATCTGCGGCACGTATTCGGTCGCACGCGGCGAATGCGTCGGCGGCAAGATGCCCAACGCGCGCGTGTCTTCATCCATGTAGCCAGTAAAACGTGTCGTCAATTGCGAGATCGTTTCACCGTTCTCGACCGCGCGTTTGATGATCTTGTCGTC
>DHXL01000287.1:23164-26848 GCA_002415335.1 Oxalobacteraceae bacterium UBA5157 | reverse complement strand
TACATGCGTACCTGCCCCGGCAGTATCGGATAAAACACCTGTTTTTCACGCGCCAGCGTGTTGTAAATCTTGAGAGCGCTCATGGCCTGTTATCCGTTCTGGCGAAGCGCGTCACACACGTCGACTTGCCAGCACTACCGTGCAAAGCCAGTACTCGACACTCCTGCGGCAAGATTGCCAAAACCCTTTTATGCTGCATATTTTGATAAAATGTTTTTTTGGGTGCACATAATATTTCGGTGGGAGTATAGCATTGATGAAAATCGCACTTTCCCCCTTTGGACCTGTTAAATCGAGGCTGTCATAGCGTTACCGCGCGACGGCGAATGCGGTTCGAAGGCCCGTCCGTCAGGGCCGGCTCGCGGTGGGAGCAGCAGCGATACCTCTTGGTTGCGCCGTCCGGGGGCGGAATAATATGATGACTGAAGCATTCGTGCAAGATGCTCGGGCAGAAAAACATGCCGCGTGTTCCACAACCTTATTCGCGAAAATAATCTGAAGGAAAGAATGATGCAATGTACCCGACGTAAGTTTTCCCTATTGGTGACCGGCTTATTTTTCGGCGCCGTAGTCTCCGTCGCGCATGCGGCCGGCGCACCGCACGTGATGCTTAAGACGAATATGGGCAATATCGTGCTCGAACTGTATCCCGAAAAGGCGCCGCTGACCGTTGATAATTTCCTCAAGTACGTCAAGAAGGGTCAGTACAATGGCACGATTTTTCACCGCGTCATCGACAATTTCATGATCCAGGGCGGCGGCTTCGACAAGGACATGAAACAGAGGCCGACCGGTCATACAATACAAAATGAGGCCAAGAACGGCCTCAAGAACGAACGGTACACATTGGCCATGGCGCGTTTGCCTGACCCGCATTCCGCTTCCGCGCAATTTTTCATCAACGTCAACGATAACGCGTCGCTCGACTATCCGGGGCGGGACGGTTGGGGCTACTGCGTGTTCGGCAAGGTCATTCAGGGAATGGATGTGGTCGACAAGATCAAAGCAGTGCCGACGGCCGACGCCGGCATGTATCAGAATGTCCCGGTGGCGCCGGTGATTATCGAATCCGCCAACATCACAAAGTAATGATTCCCGCATGCGAGCGCATGCAATTGCAAACCATCTAACAAGGACCATCATGGCTGTCATCATCACTACCAATCACGGTAATTTCAAACTTGAACTCGATGCTGAGAAAGCACCCAAGACCGTCGAGAACTTTCTCGCCTATGTGCGCGCCGGCCACTACGACGGTACGATTTTCCATCGGGTCATCGATGGCTTCATGGTCCAGGGCGGCGGCTTCGAACCCGGCATGAAACAAAAGCCGACCAACGAACCGGTCGAGAACGAAGCCAAGAACGGCCTCAAGAACGAGCCGTACACTGTCGCGATGGCCCGCACGGCTGCGCCCCATTCCGCGTCTGCGCAATTCTTCATCAACCTCAAGAACAACAGCTTCCTTGATTGCCCTGGACAGGACGGCTGGGGCTATTGTGTGTTCGGTAAAGTGGTCGAAGGCATGGACGTAGTCGACAAGATCCGTGCAGTCAAGACCACGCGGACCGGCATGTTTGCCGATGTGCCGGTCGAAGATGTCGTGATCGAAAAAGCAGAATTGGTTTGATCGATCCGTCTCCATGCATGATCCAGGCATGACAGCGTCGAAGTCGGAGCAAGAAGCGCAACCGCAAACGGTTGCGCTTTTTGTTTCAGACCTGCATTTGCAAGCATCGCTGCCGCGCACCACGCAGGCTTTCTTCGATTTCCTTCAGCGTCATGCGATGAAATCAGAGCGGCTGTATCTGCTGGGCGACATCTTCGAGTACTGGGCCGGCGACGATGATATGGCGGCGCCATACAACTTGCAGGTGGTCGACGCGATCCGCCGTGTAAGCGATGGCGGGGTGCAGGTGTTCTGGATAGCCGGGAATCGCGATTTCCTGGTCGGCGCCGATTTTGCACGTGCAACCGGTGCGACGATATTGCCGGATCCTTTTGTCGCAACGCTCGCAGGACAAAGACTGGTGCTGACGCATGGCGATGCACAATGCATCGACGACGTCGCATACATGACGTTCCGCGAACGGGTGCGCCAGACCGATTGGCAGCAACAATTTCTTGCGCTACCGCTGACGCAGCGAAAGACGATCATCGACGGCATGCGCAGTGACAGCCGTGTCGCGCAACGTACCAAGTCCTTCGAAATCATGGACGTCAATACCGCCGCGATCGCGGCGTTGTTTGACGTTAGCGGATCGTCGTTGATGATTCACGGCCATACGCATCGGCCGGCGCGCCACCAGTACGGAAAAGGTAAAGCAAGCCGCGTGCGCTATGTGTTGCCTGACTGGGATTGCGACAGCGGCCCGGTGCGCGGTGGCTGGGTTGCGCTCGATACCGAAGGTTCGATTACGCGCCGTGACGTGGCCGGAGCCGAGTTATTGTAGGCCCTGCCAACGCCCACGGCGGAAGTCATTCGAATTGTTTCTTGAAACTCTCGAATTGCAGCGTCAGGTTATCGACCTCGGAACGCAGTCTCGCGACTTCATCTTCGAGTTGCCCGACACGATCGTGGCGCGAACCTTCGGTAACGCGAGAACCGGATGAGAAGCTGCTCGCGACTTCTTGCCGCTCCACCGTATCCTCGCCGGACAGAAGCTGCGCGTAGCGCGTCTCCTTGGTGCCCGGTGCCCGAGGCAGACGCGCCACCAGCGGCGGAAACTTGTCGATCAAGAATTGCAGCCCGGCTTCGACGTCGGCCACAGTCGAGAATTCATGCATGCGCGCGGCACGGGTGCGTATTTCTCCCGCCGTCTGCACGCCGCGGAGCATGAGCAAGGTGAGAATCGCCAGTTTGTCCTGCTCCAGTGTCCACTTGATTCGCATCCGCTGTTCGTACTTTTGCACGCGGGCACCCGCCTGGCTCACTTCGGCGACGAGTTTTTTCTGTATCAGCCGCTGCAGCACATCGTTCACCGTCTCCTCGGAAATCGACATCACCGGGTCTCGACTCGATAATTGATTGCAGCCATTGGTCAAGGCATTGACCGAGAGCGGATAAATATCGGGCGTCAACGCTTCTTTTTCGGCCAGCACGGCTAACACCCGAATCTCGAATGGATCAAGCACCATGCGGCCATCGCGATCGATACCGGCGCCGTCCCCAGAGGTGGCTTCCTGGTTCATCGACGGACCCTCATTCGACCAGTCTGTTGAGTTGCACCGGGTCGAACTTGTCGAGTTCCGGCAGGACTTCGCACCGCATCCCGGCGTGTTTCAATGCGTGGAGAATTTTTTCTATTTGATGCTCCTGGGCCGCGGCCTGATTGATCAGGCCTTGCAATGCGGTCGATAGGGGATCATCGCCATTCGGGGTCACGCCATAGGCGGCAAACATGCGCGCGGCCACCTGTTCGCGCGATTTGCTGGCATCTTTCAGGACAATGTGAGCCGGGTTGCCGACGGCCGTGGCACCGGGCGGTACTTCTTTCACCACGACTGCATTGGAGCCGACTTTCGCACCTTCGCCGACGGTAAAACTCCCCAGCACCTTGGCGCCGGCGCCGATAATCGACCCGCGCCCCAAGGTTGGATGGCGCTTTGCCCCCTTGCTCAGGGAGGTACCACCGAGCGTCACGCCTTGATAGATGGTGCAGTCATCGCCGACCTCGGCGGTCT
>DHXL01000287.1:20103-22955 GCA_002415335.1 Oxalobacteraceae bacterium UBA5157 | reverse complement strand
TCGGCGGTCTCGCCGATCACCACACCGAAACCGTGATCGATAAAAACGCGGCGGCCGATGGTTGCGCCCGGATGGATTTCGATTCCTGTCAATATACGCGCCAGGTGCGAGATGAAACGACCGACCCATTTCATGCCATGGGTCCAGCACCAGCGCGCCCAATCGTGCATCACAATCGCATGCAGGCCCGGGTAGCAGGTCAGCACCTCCCATCTCGTGCGAGCGGCGGGATCGCGTTCAATGATATTGGCTATGTCTTCTCGAAGGCGACTGAACATGGGATCGATGGAGTATGAATCGGAGCGGTTATCTTAGCCTGTTCATCGCGAACATGCCGAGAAAACAATGGCTCCCTGGGCGCACCGCGAAAATAGTTGATTGCCCCTGATGGGGCTTAGCCTTTGACGATGCGTTGGCGGCGCGCCTCGAACAGACAGACGCCGGTCGCAACCGACACATTCAGACTTTCGACCGAGCCGAACATCGGAATGCTCACGAGCATATCGCAACTCTCGCGCGTCAGGCGCCGCATGCCCTCACCTTCGGACCCCATCACCAGCGCGGCGGGACCGGAAAAATCAGCTTCGTACAAACCCTTTTCCGCGTCCTCGGTCGTGCCGATCAGCCATATCTCGCGTTCCTTCAATTCACGCAAGGTGCGCGCCAGATTGGTCACCGTGATGTATGGAACCGTTTCGGCCGCGCCGCTGGCCACCTTGGCTGCAGTTGCATTCAGACCGACCGCACGGTCCTTCGGCGCAATCACCGCATGGGCGCCGGCGCCGTCGGCGACGCGCAAGCAGGCGCCGAGGTTGTGCGGATCCGTGATGCCGTCCAATACGAGTAACAATGGCGGGCCGACGATGGCGTCCAGCAATTCGTCGAGGTTGCGGGCCAGCGACAGTTCACCCGCCTTGGCGACCACGCCTTGGTGACGACGGGTACCGACGATGCTGCTCAAACGCGCGTCGTCGGCTTGGACGATGCGCACGTTGGCCTCTTTGGCCGCGCGCACCAGTTCCTGCATGCGCCGGTCATGGCGGCCGGCATCGACATAGATTTCTTCGACCGAAGAGGCCTCATGGCGCAACCGTGCGGTGACGGCATGAAAGCCGAAAATCATTTTACTTTTCATACTCTGTTCTTCTTGCCGGTTTTTGCGTGCGTTTTCGGCGAGCGAGATTTTTCTGCCGTAGCGGTGGACTTCGCGCGTTTACCCTTGCCTGCCTTGACGGTCGCCGCGGTAGTCCCGGCCACTTTGGGAGTGGATTTCTTGCCGCGCGCCTGTTGTTCGGTTTCGGCACGGCGCGCTTCATTTTTCAGCACTGCGTGGATACCAGCCTCGGTGACCAGGCGCAAATCAATTTTGCGCGCATCGAGATCGACTCGGCTGACCTGCACCGTGACGCGATCAGTCAATTGATAACGAATTCCGGTGCGCTCGCCACGCAGCTCATGGCGCGCCTCGTCAAATTGGAAATAATCCGCACCGAGTTCCGTGACATGCACCAGGCCTTCGATAAAGAGTGAATCCAGTTGGACGAAAATACCGAACGTGGCAACGCCGGAGATCGTGCCGGTAAACTCTTCCCCCAGCTTGTCGCGGATGAAATAACACTTGAGCCACGCCTCGACGTCGCGCGACGCCTCGTCGGCGCGGCGCTCGTTCGCGGAGCAATGAATGCCGAGCGCTTCCCAGACGGCGACATCTCCCTCGTGCTTCTTCTTGCCGGCAGCCTTGTCCAGCGCCTGCTTCTTGCGCGCGGCGGGCGACAGCGTCGTGTTCAATACACTGGTATCGAATCCCTTCGGGTCGTACCGTTTGCCTTGCAAAATCGCCTTGATTGCGCGATGCGTCAGCAGATCCGGATAACGCCTGATCGGGCTGGTGAAATGTGCATACGCCTCGTATGACAAGCCGAAATGTCCGATATTGTCGGGGCTGTACACCGCTTGCTGCATCGAGCGCAGCAGCATAGTCTGCAGCAAGGTGGCATCGGGCCGCGCCTTGATTTTGGGCATCAATTCGGCGTAGTCGGAGGCCGACGGCGTATCGCCGCCGCCCAGATGCAAACCGACCTGCTTCAGGAACGTCCTTACCTGGTTCAGCTTTTCCTTGGTCGGTGCTGCATGCACACGGTAAATGCTAGGGTGCTTGTGACGCTCCAGCAAGTCCGCAGCGCAGACGTTGGCCGCCAACATGCATTCTTCGATGACCTTGTGCGCATCGTTGCGCGTGCGCGGAAGAATCTGTTCGATCTTGCCGACCGCATTGCACACGATATAGGTTTCGGTGGTCTCGAAATCGATCGCACCACGCACATGGCGTGCCTGTAGCAAGGCCTGGAACACGTCATACAGGTGCAGCAGGTGCGGCACCAGTGCCGGCCGCTTTGCGGCTTCCGTGCCCTTGGTATTAGCCAGTATTGCCGCCACCTCGGTATAAGTCAGGCGTGCCGCCGAATGAATCACGGCCGGATAGAACTGGTAAGCCTTGATTTCACCCTTGGCACTGATCACCGCATCGCACACCAGCGTCAAGCGGTCGACGCCCGGATTCAGCGAGCACAGGCCATTCGATAATTTTTCCGGCAACATCGGAATCACGCGGCGCGGGAAGTATACCGAGGTGCTGCGTTCCAGCGCATCGACGTCGAGTGCGTCTTGCGGCTTGACGTAATGGCTGACGTCGGCAATCGCGACGATCAGGCGGTAGCCGTCGCTGCGTCCGATCTTGACCGGCTCGCAGTACACTGCATCGTCGAAATCGCGTGCGTCTTCGCCGTCGATCGTCACCAGCGGCACGTCGCGCAAGTCGACCCGCTCGCCCAGATCGGCCGCGCGCACTTCGA
>DHXL01000287.1:19392-20035 GCA_002415335.1 Oxalobacteraceae bacterium UBA5157 | reverse complement strand
GCACTTCGCTCGGCAATTTGGCGGCAAGTTTCTTGGCTGCCTCGGAAAATTCATGCGGCACGCCAAACTTGCGCACCGCGATTTCAATTTCCATTCCGGGGTCATCGATGTCGCCCAGTACTTCAACGATTTTGCCGACCGGTTGGGTATAGCGCGACGGCTGTTCGGTCAATTCGACGCTGACCACCTGGCCGGTCTTGGCTTTGCCGGGCGAACCGGCGATCAAGATGTCCTGGCCGATCCGCTTGTCTTCCGGCGCGACAATCCAGGCACCGTTTTCATTCAACAGGCGACCGATCACGTGGGTATTGGCGCGCGCGACGACTTCGACGATCGTTCCTTCCGGGCGACCGCGTTTGTCGGTACCGACGATGCGTGCTTGCACACGGTCACCGTTCAATACTTTGTGCATCTCTTTTTCGGGCAGGAACAAATCGTCGCTGCCGTCATCGGGGACCAGAAATCCATAGCCGTCGCGGTGACTGCTGACGCGGCCTTCTATGAAATTTGGCTGATGGGCCAACTGGTAATTGCCGGAGCGGTCCGGCTTGATCTGACCGTCGCGCTCCATGGCATTCAAGCGGCGCGTCAAGCCGTCCAGTTCCTCCGGTTTGACACCGAGTGACGCCGCGATCGACGCCGC